>JAQVID010000591.1 GCA_028695865.1 Thermoguttaceae bacterium
GATGACGACGGACATTTCACTTGGGATGCCTCCGCCTTGCCAATCGGTACTCAAACGATTACCGCGTCCGTCCGATACTGGAACCCGGGCACACAATCTTACTGCAGTGGTCCCGCGTCGAACATTACGTTTACGCGAACAGCAAGCACTGTCACTGTTCCCGATATCGCGTCTGTCTTCCTCGGGGACGATACCGGAATTCGCGGCGATGCGACCACCGCCAATCCCATGATCGCCGGGACTCTGCGCAGCTCCGGACAAAATCGCTATCGCGTCTTCATCGAATACGATTCCAACGCTGATGGCCTGGTAGACGGGTCTACCGCTACCGATACCAACGGCTCGTTTCATTTTACTCCCACTCTTGCCCCTGGTAATCATACCGTTGCCGCTCGGGCTGTCTGCTGCGACTTTTCAACGCAAACCGAGGTCACCGGCAATTGGTACTCGCTGTCATTTACTCTTGTCACCCCTCTTCCCACTGAACAGCCAACTCTCGTCGCCTTCGGCCCAACGAACGCTTCTCTCGATGCCCAGGGACTCCCCGTTACAAATTCTTCTATCCTGACCGGACATGTCAGCTCGCCTTGGGGATACGCGAATATCGTCGTCGAATGCGATTTGGATGCCGATGGTATCGCCGATAATACCACGTCTCTCGACGACCAGGGTACCTTCCTCTGGAATCCCGATATCACGACGACTCCAACGATAAATCGAATCCTCGTTCCTGCCGCCGTCCGTATCGGCGTGACCGATGTGTCCACCGGGCAAGTCGCGTGGCAGGCGTGGTCTTCCCGTCCGTTCGTCTATCGATTACCCGAAGAATCCGTGCTCCTCTCCTGGTCCAATTCAAAACAGGTGCTCGGCTCCGATGAATATACCATCTCCGGTTCTGTTCGAATCGGACAAGGTGTCTCCTCCGTTTATCTCGATCTTGATTATCAAGGCGATTCCGACGCGGACGGTCGCGTCTGGGTGAATTCAAATGGGCAATTCTCCTTTTCAACCAACATCGAAAAAGATACTGTTTCACTTCGGGTCGTCGATGTCCTTTCCTCCGGCGCGACACGGACAAGTTCAAGCGGTTGGCTTTCCATGCAAACCGTTTCTTTCTCTTCGACCGGTACGCCGCCTGTTCTCTCGCACGTACCTTGCCTTGACAATGCAAATGCGCGAGATATCCTCATTACCCCGTTCAAACCGCTGCAAAACATAACCGTTGCGTTCGACGTCGATCGGGATGGCCATGCCGATTTCTCCCTGACCCCCGATTCTTCCGGTCGTATTAGCCACGAACAAATCTCTGCCGCGATCGCCATTCACAATATGTCCCTGCCGGTGGGCGTCGAACTGGTCGCCTGTTCCATTTCCAGTCCGACAAACTTCGCGACTTCCGAACTTGTTCTTCCCATAATGAATGTGGAAGGAGCAACACCCCAGCGACAGGACGAAGTACTCGCTCTGTGGAATCAATGCCTGGATACCGTTCCTTCGTCCGTTGGACCCGCCGACGCGGAGAGCGGTTCTGCAAGTGATTCCAGTTCGATCAACGAGCAGACGACTCCGGAAAACGCCAATACAACCAGTCCGAACGATACCGATGATACCGCACCCCCCACTCTGGACACCGACGACTCGTTCCTCGCCGCTCATCCGTTCCCTAACATTACGCTCGCCGGACTCGGTTGCGATCTGATCGATCTGGAAAACGATCCTGACCTCGCTGACCTGCTCGATTCTGTTAATCGCGATTATCAGGCCGCGTGCCGGGCCGCCGAAAACAACTTGCAATCCGCCTTCGACGACTATGACGACACAACCAATGTCGACTCCATTACCGCCTATTACAACTGTAATTACGATCGACTACTCGCACAGTACAGTGGTATCTCGCTTGAAAATCCATGGTTTTCGATAAAAGAATACGGCTTGATTTCAAACGACAGAAATTATGACAATGAGTTATGCGACGCGTTCTATGCGGGTCAAGACGCTCTTTCCAGTGAGAATTCTCAAAAACAAAACGCGGCCACGCAACTGTTTTATAACACCAGATACGCCAACCATCGCCCCGGAGAAGAAGGGGGGTGCAGTAACTCAAACGGCTGCTCCTCGCTATGCAAACAAACGTACAAAGACGCCTATATTACCTGGCAGACAACTACCGCCAATCTCACAAACGAATATATGCAAAAATGGTACGAGCTGAACACACAACGGTTTGCCAATACTTGTGCCTGTGAGGTCAATAAAGAACAAAAGCTCTTTACGATCAAACTCAACAGTCTCACTTCTGCCGCAAACGCTAAACAAAATCTGCTGAACCAATTAGATAACGCCGGTAACCAATACGCTTCGCAACTGACACAATATTACGACTCATACAGCTCTCTTCTCGATGCGCAGCAGACATACACCAACGCCCAGGCTGCCGCGTATACCAATGCCATTACGCAAAGTTGGGACGCCGTCATCGCCCGGGCAACCACGTGGAGTTCCCACACCGAAACATCCTCCGCATGGGCTACTTATGTAACCTCCGTACTCAATAGCGGCAAAAACCAGGCTCTCGCCGAAGCGCAAGCCGCCATTGCTTACGATGCGGCCGTCTCCAACGCGCAAAGAAGTGCTGACTTGGCTTCGCTTCAGGCTGAAATCGACCAGCTTTCCACTTCCGTATCCAATTCACTCGCCCAACAGACCGCTTTGGCCACTGCCCAGGTTTCCGCCGAATTGGCATACCGACAAAGCGAAATTATTTATCAGCATGAAATTCAACAATATTCCATGATAAGCGGTTGTAACGAGCAAATACAAATTATAAGTATTCTCGCTGCAAATTCGAGTGCTCAAAATGCTTGTACTCTGGCCCTCATCGCCGTCGATTCCACAGCGAGTAACGCAAGTGAAATCATACAGGGAATTCTCTCCGCTTACGGTCTTACCGCACTTACTTACGAATCGCAAATACATACGCTCATTGCCGATGACGCTCGCGAAAGTGCAATCTATTGCGCCAACGCCACCGCGACTTTGAATATCGACCAGTTTACCG
>JAQVID010000592.1 GCA_028695865.1 Thermoguttaceae bacterium
CGAACAGAAATCCCGCGATCAATGCCCAGGTCATGCGAACCGACGATTCCAAAAACAGCGTTTCGTTAAGCGTCTGATCACGAAGCAGACCGATGGAATACGACAGCAGAAAGCAGATCAAACCACCGAACATGGCGACGAAAATAATTTGTCCACGCGTCTTGATATTGCGGCTCAAAACAATCACGAGACTGATTGTGCCAAGCAGAATCAGGAATCCTCCCAAATCAAAATAACCGGATAAGGCCAAGACAAATGTTGCAATAAACGAAGTGAAAATCGCTTCTTCCCAGGAGTAGGCAAGCGTAACCGTCTGCGCAAAAACAAGCAACGGAATCAGTTCGGGATTGGCTCCCTGATTATCGAGAATAAGCTGCAATCCCCGACCAATAACAATGGTCAACACAATCAGAAAATACAAGGACACAAACGACCGCAACGATCCCTTTTCCCTGTCGACCCCCAGTCGAACCGGCATGAAGAAATAACTCAACAGAAACATCAAAAAAAGCAAAACAAACGAACCGACCATGCGAATAAACTGTTGCAGCCAGGTTCGTCCCTTAAGTTGATTTCGATACTCCTCTTTGAGAAGTTGAAACGTCTGTATGTCAATGACCTGTCCCGCTTTGAGGATCGTTTGGCCGGGTTCATACTTCGTGAAGACGGTCTGAATTTTTTCCGCGGCCAATTCCTTGCCTTTTTCCGTCGCCTCTTTGTTTTCCGACAGCGTTTCGGGTATCATGGGACGTATCCATTGGAAAAGATATTCCGTAATCGTCCGATCATATCGCTGATTGAGCCGGTCCTTGATCATGTAAGCATTGCCGATCAAGACGTCAAGTACAGGAACTTCGCGCCGCTCCTCCGGTTGAACCCCCAAGTCGTAAACCGAGATTCGCTCTTGATTCCCCTCCCTGCTTCCATGAAGCTGAATCAAAATTCCGTTTTTTTCGTAAGGAAGAAAAACCTGGTCGATGACCTGCTTGAATTGGGCCAATTCAACATCGGTTTCAAAGTTCTTTTGGAATTTTTCGAAAGCCGCGGCCGCCTCTTTGTCTGATGTATTCGGAACAAGAAACGCTTTCCACTGCCCTCGTACTTCTTCTTTCATTTTCGCGTATGATTCCGCCGTCAAAAGCGTTTGCACCGCGTTGACCAAACCGGCTTTGAACTGACTCAATTTGGTCGTGTCGTGCGAATAAACGTGAAGTGCTTCCATCTTGGCGTTTTGACGCGCCTCTTTCGTCTTGTCGGCACTGGCTACTGAAAAAGGCGTTCGACATACGACGTCGCGATCCACGCTCTGAAGTACCCGGTACGCAAAAGGAGGATTCCAGGCTTGTATGGCCGCGCAAAGTATTAAAGAAGAAAAAACAAGCAAAAACAGTTTTAGAGGCCCATAGTTTTCAAGCAACAGCGATTCCATGCGCTTAAGTACGCCTACGCGTTTAATCGCATCCGCCACACGTTCCGCTCGGGTCCGGTGAGTTGTCGATGTCGATGACATGTGCTATTCCCTGGGTGAATAATCTTCTTCGGCCTCGTACGCTTCCACTATTCGCTGAACCAGATGATGACGAACAATGTCGCCCTGGCCAAGCTCAACCCGTCCGATCTCCTCTATATTCTGAAGTCGAACGAGCGCGTCCGAAAGACCACTCTTTTTGTGCGATGGAAGATCGACCTGAGTCGAGTCGCCGCAAACCACGATTCGCGAGCCTTCACCCATTCGGGTCAAAAACATCTTCATCTGCAACGACGTTGTATTCTGGGCTTCATCCAAAATAATATGGGCCCGATTCAACGTCCGACCACGCATGTACGCAAGCGGCACGACCTCAATACGGTCTTCCGCCATGTAGCGCGTCAGCATGTCCTGATCCATCATGTCCGCAAGCGAATCGAAAAGCGGTCGCAAATACGGATTGATTTTCGCCTGTAAGTCGCCCGGTAAAAAACCGAGACTCTCGCCTGCTTCCACCGCCGGTCGAACCAATACGAGCTTGCGTATTCCTTCAACCCGCAGAGCTTCCACAGCCCGGGCAACCGCCAAATACGTTTTACCTGTACCTGCCGGACCGGTACAAAACACAATTTCTTTTTGACGCAGTACTTCGACGTATTTCGCCTGACCCGCCGTTTTCGGTCGGATTCGCTTGCCCCCATAGACTTCCATGGGCGGAATGTGTGTAATTTCGTCACTCAACTGAATCTCGGAAATCGCGCGGCTCACATCGTCCGGCGTGAGCAGGGCCCCTTCGCGGTCGGCCAACTGCTGAAGCTGCTCGAACAAAATTGCCCCCTTGCGAACGGCTTCCCGATCCGCTGACCGAATGAAAAGCCGGGTTCCTTCCAAGGTTACGCGCACCCCCAAAGCTTTACGAATCATCCGCAGATGCTCGTCGCTGGCTCCAAAGACATTGCGGAGACTTCTGGTGTTCAGTACGCTGACGATCTGTTCTTCCATAGCGATGTAATAATATAACCCTTCACGACGGAGTGCGGGCGCCCCCGCGTTCCCGTCCACACAGGCTCCTGACAAAACCTGATATACTTCTGCCTGATATACTTCTATTATATTCCGTAGCCGGAACAGAGTCAGGAGCATTTTTTCCTGACTCGTGACGTTTTGCCCTTTCTTAGAGAGATAAAACGTTTAAACCACTCCAGTTTATTTTACCGGTAAAAACGTAAATGGAAACGGGGGGGCAAGTGGGGCACTATACATATCATATATTATTCATACTCTGGCACATTTATCATGCAAACTGGTTATGCTTCGGACATATTGTTACTGTTTATGTATTTTGTGGACTATTTGACATCAGAATACAATTATTCACATCCGTTATCGCGATATTATATAAATACATTGTCTGCTTATCGTTTTACGTACCCTATTTGTGTTGCCGTGTACTGCCGCTGTGTCCGAATTCCCTACGGAAGAGTGCCCTTTGGCGATTCTCAAAAGAAAACGGTCAGGAAAACTTGAAAAATGAACGCCACCGATTGACAGCCTCGTTGTGTCAGGAGTATAATACATAGAACATATA
>JAQVID010000593.1 GCA_028695865.1 Thermoguttaceae bacterium
GTCTATTACAAAAACGGAAAGCAGTGTCGTGAATTGGAACGTGTCGTTGCCAATACGCCGGGAGATTTGAGCAATCGCAAAAATCGCTATGGATATTGGAATTCCGTTTGCGGAACCGATGCAAACAATGCAAGTTATGTTGACGTTGGAAATATGCAAGGGTTGGGAAAATTGCATGGCAACTACGGCGCCTGGTACTGGCTAAGGCTCCCGACCCTGCAAGAAAGCGCAACGTTTCGACCCTCAACCCAATCCTGGAACAATCTTTCCGGGTACCTCCATTCATTTCGGGCAGGAGTGCCCTTTGGCGGGATGCTCGATGGGTCTTATTGGCGTGGAATCAATCAGACGCTTGAGGCCGCTTATACGCCGGTCACAAGTTTTACGACAACGGCCAATGTTTATTTGGGAGGCAACGCGCTTCCGTTGACTCCTCTGTTTGACAGTAACGGTGTGGTTACAACCCGATATCCTTTTCTGGACTTCTGGAATAATCCAAACTGTTGGGAACAGGTCAGTCGCGAATCGGGCGATTTGCTTTATTCGCAGGCCGGTTTCAACAGTGGCGACATGGGCAGCTCTAACAATTCACAGGCAAACTTGAATTCCGATACCCGCACCAACACCTGGGGAGGCGGACAGGGAGAGACATACAGTCAAGATGTCATTTTGACCAACGTACTTAGTTTTAATGTAAAAGTATGGGACGACAGTACACGTCAGTTTGTAGAAATGGGCGGACAATTCAGTCTTGGTTCTTTTTGGGACCACTTGACCCAGTTCGCCAGCGCCAATACGGACCACGTAAGTTATTTGAGTTCTTTCCACAAAGATTTCAAAACGATCGGTTTTTATCGGCCGTTCAACTTTACGAACAACAAAACCGTGAACAACAGTAACGGTTCGCATATTCTGGCACCGTTCCTGCCGGCGGTCTATGATACCTGGACGGAACAATATGAGCTTGAACGGCTTTACAACTACAAGGTCAATAACGGAGTAACATATTCTCCGGAACAAAACCTTTCCGATATCCCCACCGAAGGCTCCATTCCTTCAGTCGTTCTCACGCATTTTCCGCCCCCTTACGACTTGCCGCTCAAAGCGGTGCAAATCGAACTGCGGGCTTTTGATCCGAAGCTGAAGATCATTCGCAACATGACCTTTCAGGTGGACTTCCCCTCATTTTGAGTGCTTTTCCCCTTGCGTGTCACGTTCCGATTGTACTCAACCGATTGTACTCAACCGATTGTACTCAAAAAATCCCTCGCGACTGGTATTGCAGTCGCTCAAAATTCTGATAGGCGCAGAAGGCAAAGAAAATCGCGCCAAAGGTGTTGCCGTCTTTCATAAAGAAAAAAGCAATGGCGGCGGCACACATAATGGAAATCCAAACGGCGGTCGTGTATCCGCCGCGACGATCAAATATAACGAGTATTTCCTGAAGAATATTACCGCCGTCCAGGGGCATGATGGGAACAAGGTTCAAGATTCCCCAGAAGATTCCCATCCAAATAAAGCTGTAGGTAAACCACCCGGCAAAGCAATAAAAAACCGCGTGCGAATAGACTCCGGCAATAATTTCTTCGGGCATGAACATGGGAATGACAAGCGGGCCAAGCTTGTAGGGCAAGTACACGGGCATGTATCCGATAAAATAACAGACAGCCAAAAACACAATGACCGCGAGAATCTCGCAAGCGGGTCCGGCAAAAGAAATCAGTATGCGACCGATATTGCCGGGCACACGTCGATAACAAGGCCGATGACATGCCATACCACCGAATCCATACAAGA
The DNA here is from genome assembly GCA_028695865.1 of Thermoguttaceae bacterium. Taxonomy (GTDB): domain Bacteria; phylum Planctomycetota; class Planctomycetia; order Pirellulales; family Thermoguttaceae; genus JAUNBG01. The sequence continues at coordinate 1,798 of JAQVID010000593.1, forward strand.
CAATCCAGGTACGGGCACCAAAGATTTTTTCAATAACGAGAGCATGGCCCATTTCGTGAATGATAAAAGTCGCAATCCAGGCGGTAAGCCAGGCGGCAAGACCAATCAGCCAATATCGCATATTCTCAATGGGCATGGTAATCTGCGGGGCAAACAGGATGGCAACCGCCCAAAACATCGGGTGAATGCGCACAGGAATGCCAAACAATGAAAAATTAACATCGTATCGTGTTCGTTGAACTTCACCAAACATCGGATCGGTTTACACTCCAAGTCAAAGGGATATTCAAAAGTCAGTCCCTGCCGCAATGGGGGGGAAGACGAAAGGTTGATTCAATATAAGCCGCGGCCTGAGCACATGGGCTTTGACCGGCCAGAGTATCGTTGAGTAACTGGACCAATCGCGCCGTTCGGGCTTCAAGCTCGTCCGGATGAGTTAACCATTGCTCCAGGCAATCGGCGACCTGTCCGGCACAGTTTTTACAAACCAGGAACTCGGGAAAAACGGCCAGGGAACGTTCGTGCTCCGTCTGGCCGCCGGGAACAAACCAGGTATGATCGTCGTAGAAAATCGATTCGTTTTCAACTTGATCAACGGCGATTAAATTGGTCAGGGTAATGTATTTGACTCTTCGAAAAAAACGCGAAAGGAAGAGCGAAAACCGCCCCACTCGATAATATATGACCGATGGTTTGGCAAGCGCAAGCAGTTCCATCGACACACTTCCACTCACGGCCAGGCAGCATGTCGCCAACTTCATGAGTTCAGGCGTTTTTCCGACGAAGACAGCAATAGTGAGCCCTCGCCGTTCCAATTCATCGCGAATCGACTGGGCCTGCGACTCCTTGAACGCGGCGACAAACAAACGCAATTTCGGCAGTCGCTTTTGCAACTCAACGGCTGCGTCGAGCATATCCGAAAAATTATGAGCGACCTCCTGATCACGGCTTCCGGGCAAGATGGTCAACATGGGAGCATGTCCCACCTGTCCCGAAATTGATTCCATGAACGATTCGTCAAACGTTAGCTTGCAGGTCAGGTCCAAAAAAGGATGACCAATCAGATGAACATCATATCCACGACGGGCAAACCATTTGCGTTCAAAGTCAAGGCAGCACAAAACGTGATCGGTCAGTCTTTTCATTTTCCGAATTCGCCATTGAGCCCAAGCCCAAATTTGCGGCGGCATAAAATAATAAACAGGGATTCCGGCCGCCTTCGCCTTTTTCGCGATATGCCAATTAAAGCCGGGAAAAT
>JAQVID010000594.1 GCA_028695865.1 Thermoguttaceae bacterium
AATTGCCATGAAGGTTGCCCCTATTCGCTACGTTCAGGAAGATATTGCTCATGATGTGTTTATTGATTTTATGAATAAATACGATAAGTGGGATTATAATCCGGAGAAGATCAGGCCGCTCCTGAGAAAAATGACTTCGATCAAGGCTCTCCAGTACTGGCGAAAACATCTCGATTCCCTTCCTGCACGGCTTCGGGAAGCGACCGAACTTATCTGGAAACAGCCGTCCGCGTGGGAAAGCCGGGAGGAGTCCCTTTGGAATGAACAAATGGCCTCGCTGGATATCTGTTTGCAAAAATTGAGTTCAGAAGAAAGAAATCTGATCGATGATTATTACCTCTCGGAAATCGACCGGCGTGAACTGGCGGAAAAATGGAATATAAAATCGGGGACCTTGCGGATGAGAGTATGTCGAATTCGTTCCATGTTATTCAATTGTGTCAACATGATTCTCGGGATGGATATGAAAGATGAATGAACATCACAACAATCTTTTTCTTCTCATTGACAAATCTCTCACTGGGGATATGACCATTGAGGAACAGGAAAATTTTCTGAATCTGGTTAAACAGAACAGCAGTTTTGTGGAACAGGTTCGCAAAAACATGATCATAGATCTTTTACTTTTGGAAAAATTTTCGGCGCGCGAGTATCCTTTAAACGAGTCAGATCAATCCTTATCGGACACGCAGGAGAGTGTGGACGCCTATTTGGCAAGAGTGACGGCCGAGTCAGACCCGGACGTGAATACAACGATTATTTGGCCAGACCCGGTCAAGATGGATTCCCACAATTGTTATCTTCCCAAGGGCACCATTTCCAAGCACCGTCTGTTCGGGATACCGCGTCGAATCATCTTGACTCTGGCCGTATCCGTTCTTCTGGTCGCGTGTGTGTTCCTTCTTTATTATTACGGGGAACAGGCCATCTGGTTTGATACGAAGATGAAAACACTTGCGAGAGTGGAACAGGCTATCGATGTGAATTGGGCGGACAGTGGAACCAGTTATAAGCCGGGCAAAGAACTCGGGCCGGGGCTCATCAATTTGACAAGCGGTTTACTCAAGTTGAAATTTCCCAATGAAGCGGAAGTCATTTTGAACGGACCGGTCGAATTTGTTCTCAGTAACGATTCAAGTTGTCTCTGTACGAAAGGGTCGTTAAGCGCCTATGTGCCCCCTGCGGCGTCCGGTTTTGAAATCAAGACGCCCTTTGCGCGAGTAATTGATCGGGGAACGGAGTTTTCTCTTCTCGTTGATCAGAAAGGAACTCGTCTTGACGTGATTAAAGGGAAGGTGGATATGCTCTGGTCACAGAAACTTTCATCCCTGAGTGTAAACGGCGGGGAAGGAAGTTATGTTACGCAGGACGTGGTACCGAAGAAGGAAATGGCCGATGTTTCACGATACGTGTCTCCGAAAGAGTACATCCGACGTCTTGACATCTACAGTCAGGGGCTCGAAAAACAGCGGGATCGTGAAAACGCAATGATGGATAAGGATCCCCATCTGGTTGCCCGTTACGACTTTACGCAAAAAAATCGTACAGTGTATTCCAATCAGGCGGCGGGCCCATCGGCTGTTCGTGCGGACGCGATTCCTTCCGGAACGTCTTTGGGTGAAGGTCGATATCCGGGCTGGAAGGCGATTTCAATGAACTCGAAACATGATCATGTTCAGCTTAAAATTCCCGGCAAAATGAACGATATGACACTTCGGCTTGTCTTCCGACTGGAAGAAATTCCCGCTGCGGGCGTTGTCCTCATAGCCTCCGACGATTGTCTGACACGGGCAGGAGCGTTTGTTTTGCAGATCATTCGGGGAGGTCGGTTGCACCTTCGTGTTCGACTTGCCGATCAAGATAAATACGCCAATTATTTTTCGGAGCCAATCTTTACCAAATCGAATTGTCGAACCTGGTTTAATATTGTGGTTACCGCAGATCAAAGCAGTAAAACGACCACATTTTACGCGGATGGGAAAAAAGTCACAAGTGTTCCCTGGAAGGAGCCTGTATTCTTTGATTTCGGTCAAGGCATCATCGGAAACAGTGCATTACAGAATACCAAAACCGAACGAAGTTTCCGGGGAAGTGTCGAAGAATTTGCAATTTATGATACGTCAAATCCAGCATCAAACAACAATGAATAGGAGAATGGTCATGAAACGGAACAATGGTTTTACCCTCGTTGAGTTATTGGTTGTGATCGCAATCATCGGTATTTTGATTGCTCTTCTTTTGCCCGCGGTTCAAGCTGCCCGGGAAGCGGCCCGACGTATGGAATGCACGAACAAGCTTAAACAGCTTGCTCTGGCACAGCACGAGCACCACGATGTTTACGGTTATGTTCCCAATTCATTTTCACAGCGTTCCATGGGAATTGACAAGTTTTACGCTTGGTCTCCCGATGCGGACAAAAACAAATGGTTCCTGCGAGCGATCTATTCCTGGCTTGTCCCAACGCTTCCGTTTGTCGAACAAGCCTCACTGTACAGTACGATCAAAGACCAATTTGATACCGATACGCCTTGGAACGTTCATGGTTTGAGCGCGGACAATGTTATGACGAAACCCGTTGAAGCATATCTGTGTCCTTCCGAACCGAGTTCACACGATGAACTGACATCCCCGGATATTACTTCCTCGACGAGAAAAGGAGCTCTGACAAGCTATCATGCTTGTGTCGGTGATTATTTTATTCCCTACAATACCTGTGACACGCCACGTGGAATCTATCAAATGGGGAAAACAGTCAGTTTTGCCGCTGTCGTTGATGGTACCAGTAATACGATTATGGTGGGAGAGTGTATCATCATGCGTTGGTCCGGAAGTCAGCCGGTTCATGGTGGTGTGGTACCAATGACAAATCCGATACTTGGAAGCACCAGTAATTTGGCACAGTGTATGGCCGCCGGGAACGATGGCCAATTTGTAACCGTTCACGGCGATTTTTCCTTTCCCACGAAAGGTTGGCCGTGTTCTTCTTACAGAGAGTATAGCAGAACCAACCAGCCACGTCAACGATATGTCAGAAAAATTCCGAAAAACAGTCAA
>JAQVID010000595.1 GCA_028695865.1 Thermoguttaceae bacterium
GGTGCAGTGGGTGTGTGCAATGGGGGAGTGTGTTGGGTGAATGTGTTGGGTGAATGTGTTGGGTGAGTGCATTGAGTGTGTGCATGGGAAAAAACGTGTCGGCTGTATAAAATAAGCCCGGGAGAAGGACTCATGAATAAGACTAAGGTTTTCATCGTTCTCGTGTTGCTTGTATCAGGCATAACATACGCCTGTTTTCGCTATGGAGGCAAAATCAAGGCGATCATCCATCCGCCGTTGCAACCGTTAACGCTTGCCGGAAACGTCGATGATCGTCAGGTCAATCTGGCTTTTATGGTACCGGAACGAATCGCTGAAATAAAAGTCGAAGAGGGGGATATTGTTAAGAAAGGCGACTTGCTCGGTTCTTTGGAGACCGTTCGAATCGAGAATCGAATTGCGGAAGCAACGGCGGTGGTTCGCGCCGCGCAAGCCTCGCTGGAAAAGGCAATTAACGGATACCGCAAGGAAGAAATCGCCATGGCACAAGCGGGCGTAAACGTGATCAAGGCGCAAATCAACGCGGCGGAAAACAAATACAAACGGAATAAGAAGCTTGTAACCAATAAGGCCGTATCGGAACAGGATGCCGATAATTCGGAAGCCGATTATCAAAAACTTCTGGCCGAACTTGATCTTGCAAAGAACAATCTCGACCGAATGATGTCGGGCAATCGCCCGGAGGATATCGCGGCAGCACGCGCCAAGTTGGAACAAGCCAATGCGCAACTGGTGATTCAGCAGCGGAATTTGACCGATACAAAGCTTTATTCCCCTTGTGACGGAATCGTTCGCAACCGCATTTTGGAGCCGGGGGAAATGGCCTCGACACAGACGACCGCGATTATACTTGCCATCGTCTCGCCCAAATGGATTCGCGTTTACCTTTCCGAACCGCTTCTGACAAAAGTTAAATCGGGCGATAAGGCCCAAATTTCTGTGGACGGTCTGGACGGCAAGACAATGGAAGGCTGGGTGGGGTATATTTCGCCCAACGCCGAATTCACTCCCAAAAACGTTGAGACGAAAGAATTGCGGACATCGCTGGTTTACGAAGTTCGTGTCTACGTTGCCGACACGGAAAATATCCTTAAACTCGGCGGACCGGCAAGAGTGACCTTTCCGGAGATACTGGTTCGGCCATGAATATTATTGAAGCCCGAAACCTGACCAAAACGTTCAAAGAAGGACGTCAAACGGTAAGATCGCTTAACGACGTTACGTTCGATATTGCCCAAGGTGAGATTGTCGGTCTGCTCGGTCCGGACGGTGCGGGTAAAACGACACTCATGCGTCTTCTGTGCGGACTCTTTCGGCCCACCGCGGGAACCGCCAACGTGTTCGGATGGGATATTGTTCAGCAGGGAAAACGGATTCAGGACAATTTGGGATACGTACCGCAAAAATTCGGACTTTACGAGAACATGACCGTTGCGGAAAATCTCAACCTTTACGCGAAGCTCCACGCGGTTTCCCGGGAGGAATTCGACGCGAGGTTCCCCCGTCTTATGGAAATGACCAATCTGGGCGCCTTTACCCAGCGCCGAGCCGGTAAACTTTCCGGGGGAATGAAACAAAAATTGGCACTGGCCTGCGCTCTGGTCTCCCGTCCCAAACTCATGCTGCTGGACGAACCAACCGTTGGGGTCGATATTCTTTCCCGACGCGAACTGTGGGATATTCTGCGAAGTATTGTCCAGACGGAAGGAATGACTGTTATGGCCAGTACGTCCTATATGGACGAAGCCGATTTCTGCGACAGAACGCTGGTCCTCTTCGAAGGAAAACTGATTGCCAATTCGGACCCAAAAGAGATTCGTGACAAGGCAAAATCATGTACCGCGACACCGACGTTCGAACAGGGATTTCAGTTCCTTCTGAACGGTTCGATTCCGGAGCCGTTGAAACGAAAGAATCCCGTAAAAAAAGACGCGCCGGTTCTCATTCGTGTTGAAAATCTTGTGAAGCGGTTCGGTTCTTTCAAAGCGGTCAACGATGTCAGTTTCAACGTGCGGAAGGGCGAGATATTCGGACTGCTGGGAGCCAACGGCGCGGGTAAAACAACGACGTTTCGAGCGATGTGCGGATTGAGTGCCGCAACCAGCGGGGCCATAGAAATCGCTGGTGTCGATTTGGCCAAAAACACAACGGCGGCCTGGAGTCAAATCGGATTCGTTGCCCAGAAATTCTCGCTCTATTCGGACCTTACCGTTATGCAAAACATGGAATTTTTCGGCGGTGTTTACGGACTCAAAGGAGCGAAAAAGAAAGAGCGGATTCAATGGGGACTGAACACGTTCGATCTTGCTCCATTGGCCGACCGTGACGCGGGTAAACTGTCGATGGGGTTCAAACGACGATTGAGTATGGCCTGTGCTCTTTTGCACGAGCCGCCGATTCTTTTTTTGGACGAAGCGACATCCGGGGCCGATCCTGTGGCACGGCATGAGTTCTGGAAAATTATTATGGAACTGGCCGATTCCGGTGTTTCCGTGATCATCACGACCCATTTTCTGGACGAAGCCGCGTATTGCGACCGGATGATCATTATGCAGGACGGGGCCGCCGTCGCCATGGGAACCGTTGAGGATATTATTCGGCAGGGAAAAGACGCACCCAATCTGGAAGAGGCGTTCGTACAAATTATACAGGAGAAAAGAAAATGAGTCTTGTTCGACTGCAAGTACTGATCGTCAAAGAGGCCAAGCAGCTCCTGCGCGACCCGTTCAGTTTTCTCCTGGGGATCATGCTCCCGGTCGTCATGCTGCTGATTTGCGGATTCGGCATGTCCACCGATATCCGTAATATCAAACTGGCGATTGTCGTTCCGGAAGCTTCGCGGTGCGCTACTCTGCTGGTGGACCGATTCAATTCGTCGGAATATTTCGACGTACTTGTCGCGCACAGTTGGCGTGAAGGGGAAAATCTCGTGCGAAGTCACCGGGCGGACGCCTGCCTCTTTCTGCCGCAGGAACTGACGAAGAAATTTCACAGCGGCGGTTTGCAGATTCTTATCGTCACGAACGCGACCAATCCGTCTTT
>JAQVID010000596.1 GCA_028695865.1 Thermoguttaceae bacterium
GAACTTTTCATCGTATAAATCGCGGGAGCCCCCAGGGGAAGTTCAAAGATTTTCGCGGCGTCAAGCTCAATCGACGCTTCCTCATCCGAGAGATTGCGCAAGGTAATAATTGCGTTTTTGCTTGTCCAGGCGGCACGGCCATAGACTTCGAGTTTTGCCGGGTCTCCGCCTATCCAGTGAATATCGGCCAGCGTCTGAGCGTTTGCCCGGGACCATTTGGCGCATTCGGCAAGTGTATCCCAATGACGCTTGGCAAGTAATTCGGGACTGATGTACAGTTCCTGAAGATTGACACCGGTTGCGAAGAAGGCCCGAATTTCGTCGTCCATATCCTGTTCGTCGAAGGTCACGATTCGACCGCCTTTATTGATTTCCACTCCGTGGATCATGAGAGACGAAATCGGATAAAGCGGTCCGCGATTGTGTACCAGATCGTAAACGGCGGCGTCACGGTAAGTAATCCACTGCTGACGTTTGGAACCTTTCTCGCCGGTATAGCCGGTATCGAAAGCCCCACGCCAAATGGAGTCGGCTTCCACGAGCCAAAACGGCGAAGGCCAGGTACCTGTAGACGGATTGATAAAGACCGACGGATCGGCTTTGCGAATATCGTTCATGAGTCGCCAAACGCCTTCGATGTCGCTGCGACAAACATTAACGTCTTGCGGTTCCCCTGTTTTACTGATACCGAAACCAAATCCGTCGAATTTGAAATAGTTAACCTTCTGGTGACGAAGCATACCCAGGCAAGCCGATAAAACATGATCATAATATCGCGGACCGGCCAGAGTTAAATAAAATCGCGGCTTTTTTTCGGTACACATGTAAAGTTCAAGTCCTTGCCGGCTTCCTTCGGGAGCACGGACTTTCTTGCCCGGGTAACCTCCCCAGGGAGAGAACCAAATACCGAAATGCGAGTGGTGTCGATCAATCAAATCGAAGAAAGGCTGGAACCCGTTTGGATATCCTTCGTGAAATCGCCAGACAAGTTTTTCGTCGTCCCAACCGTAATCGTGCACGAACGAATCGAACACGACACCGCGTTTTTCGACGAGCTCAACACAAAACTGTTCCATAATGGAAGACCAAAGCTTTGCCTGATTGATACGGAACGCGGGCTGATCTTTGGGATCGGTATGGAAGTAATAAATACGTCCAATCTGCGATCCGTTATTCTGCTGTAAAAAGGAATGATAGGGACAAGCTCTGCGGCATTCCAAATAATACAGGAAACTTCGACGCAACTGACCTTCCGGCCAAACCCCCAAAACAGTCGAATAGGCAGCAGTTGCGGGATCACGCAACGCCATTCCACAAGGATAAGAGCAGCGAACACGGCCCTGAACAACCGTATTGTTCGAGGCCGGATGCTCCAAGGCAAAAAACATGGAATCGCTCACGATCGGCGAACCGGCAATAGGAGCCGATTCCCGGGCCGTTTTACAATTGAAATCCAGCAGAACAACTTCGAGCAGTTCTACCGGTGTTTCCGGGGAAGCAAGCACAACTTCCTGTCGAACGTACGAAAGATTGTCGCGAAGGATTGCTTTCCATCGGACGACCATGCCCGTTTTGGGACATGTAAACCGGGCTGAAATCTCCTTGCCGTCAAAACGTTCCTCCAATCGCACACTGGAGAGGTTTCCCTTCAAATCGGTCAGGATCGGTTTTGTATCAAGGACAAATTGCGAAGCGGCAACTTCAAACGAGCCCGGAAGCGGAGCTTTTCCCAATCGTAGCGTGAACAATTCGCTCCCTTTGAGATTAAGCTGTTTATTATCCGACTTGAACGTGAACGATTCGGGCCTTAACATCTTGCCGTCGAAAGCACAATCGAACGAAAGAACATTGTTTTGAAGTATCGCTTGCCCGTTTCCCAACGTCGCGATTGCTTTGCCGGGTGCCGGACCGGGAAATTCCAGTTCACTGTTCACAAGCGGAGCAACACGGTTCTGTGTTTCCGCTGCCTCACTCGAATGGTACGAAATCAAACATGAAATGACCAGAATGAGCAAAACAGAAAGGGGGGCGACAAAATATCTTGTCACAGCAAATCTCATGGGCATGTCTCCTTGTAAAGGGAAAAATTTCTTTGTTGCGGATCGTCACGGCGTGGGGGATGTCGCTCCCTGCGCCGCGTCAAGTGATGTGTCTTGAGGGAAGCGACTCCACAACCGGTCTCACGCAATATAATATATATAATATATTGTCCGCAACCAAACATTTGAAACGTCCTTCATGATATGAGACCGCGATTGCCGTGTCAAGTACTTTATCGCGACAAACAAGTCAGGTTATGCGACAAAAGAATGAGCGCATAACCAAGGTGATTGCGTACCGGTCGCAACACAAGATGAGCCCAACCAGCGGAGAATCAGAATTCGCCGACTTTGCCAATGAGATAATATCGACAATGTGGGCAAATCCGGTACGCGGCATCGATTTCCCAATCGCATTGAGGACATATTTGCGTTGCTCTCGACCCACTGTTCTTGGAGAACATTTTATCGAGAACTTGATCCTCCTGGCTGCGAACAGGAACAGCCGGCGCAGCAGGTTCTTCCGGTTTGGCGTCCTCGCCGATATCGAGCAGTCGTAAAATCGAACTTTCCGAAATGGCAGGCTGTTCAAGCGAGGGAATTTTGACCGTGGCGCCGCAGGCAGGACATTTACCGAATGTTCCTGCCCGACTCTCTTTGGCGGCCAATTTGTGCCCGTTGGGGCACACGACTTTGATGGTCATGATTCCGTCCTCCTTTAACGTCATCAGGCAATTAGGGTTGGATTGATCGGCAACACACATTTCCGTTTACATGAAATATTCCGAATGCAACGCCGCTTTTCTGCGGAAAGTGAGTGCGTCGTCAAACAGAAAGGTCCCAACACCTCTCATTATAATCTTTCAAAACCAAAAATTAAACGCCTGTACCGCAGAAATTATCGTTTTTTCCTCATTTTTTCTCTTTTTTTTGACTTTGGCGAAAAATATGGGAATTTTTTCCCCTGCTGCCGCAAAATTTCATTGAAGAAAGCGGCCT
>JAQVID010000597.1 GCA_028695865.1 Thermoguttaceae bacterium
ATTACATTCCGATTACGTTCAAAGGTTGGAAACAGATCGAACTGAACAAACCGGCTTTGAATAAGGTTGATTTGTCCCGCATTCGCACCTTAATGATTTATTACAACGGATTGCCGAAAGACAAGACGGTTGAATGCCTGATCGATCAGATTGAAGCTGTCGTCATGGAAAACGGGAAAGAAAAGACTGTTGTTGTTGAGGATTTCGAGAGTCTTGCGTGCCCGTTCTGGGATGGCGGCGACCGTCCGATGTTTGTCGAGTCGTATGCCCGACACGGTCTTTTGCCGTTTGCGTTCGGTGTTTTGTGCTGTGACGAAAGCGAATGGACTCGTGTTGTTCCGACATTCCAGCGAGCTGCCGGACTTCCTTCACCCCGATTGGGGGGACAGTGGAACAAGACTTCCGGCTGGATCAAGGAATCTTATTTCTTCCTGACCCGATTCAAGGAGTCGCAATATGAGGACGCCCTGGCCATTGCCAAGCGCGGTCATTTCAAAATGATTCTTCTTCTGGACACCTGGCGGCAGAGTGCGGGTCATTACGAGGTCAATACGCGGGACTATCCCGATGGTTTGGAGAGTCTGAAGCGGGTTATTGGCAAGTTTAATTCAGAAGGAATCAAAGTTGGTTTGCATTTTCTTGCGGCGTCGATTGACCGCAATGATCCTTATATTCGTCCGGTGCCGGACAAGCGATTGGTCAAGGGAGCACACGTGACGCTTGCGGGTGATATCGACGCGAAAGCCAAGTTTATTGAAACGGTTGAGCCTCCGCAAGGTTTCCCGACGGGAGAAAAAGACGCGTATCGAGAATCCGGGCGTACTCTTTGGATCGACGACGAATTGATTTATTACGATACCGTTTCCATGGAAAAGCCGTATGGATTCAAAGGATGTGCACGAGGATACAACCAAAGTGTTGCCGCGGCTCATACCAAAGGGACCACAATCGATCATCTGGTTCGGGCATATGGATATTATATGTTCGATCTTGATTCGACATTGGGTGACGAGGTTGCGCGAAATTTTGCGAAGACGGCCAATCAGCTCAATATTGAAATGGTTTATTTTGATGGTAGTGAACGGCTGCAGCGTCCGGAAGACGGTTCGGATCACTGGTACTATAACGCCAAATTGCACAAGAACTATTTTGATCACGTTCACAACAAGAATATTCTGTATCAAGGAAGCAGTACATCGCCTTATTCCTGGCATCAGATTGCCCGTCAAGCCTCCGCTGATGGTCATGACGACCTGAAAGCATATCTGGAAGAGCGCAGTGGCGGGTGGCAGACCTACTTCAAGTGGAATCATTTCCCGCTTGATGTCGGCTGGTATTACGCTTACGACAAAAAGGCAACGCTCGACATGTATGAGTATGTGCTTTGCGCGACAATAGCTTATGATTCGTCCATGTCGCTTCAAGTTTCGGTAGACGCCGCGAAAGAACACCCTTTTACCGGCGAAATTCTCGATTTGATTCGCAAGTATGACGATCTTCGCACCTCGGGTCGCGTTTCCCAAAAACTCCGTACCTATATGCAAATGAATCCCATTCTTGCCGGAACGAAGACGGAAGAAGAGCGAAACGCGCTGCTGGATTACCGACGCGATTTCCGTTATGTCAATGAAAAAGGCCGTGAAGGTTTCCAACGGGTCGTCTATTCGCTGTGGAATGTTGTTGATCCGGCTGATTCAAAAACGTTCGAATGGGATGTGGTTGTGAAAAACGGCAAGGCGAAAATCGGCTTCCAGGTTCAAGTTCTGGCCGATCCGAAAGCCAAACCGGAGCAGAAGCTCGTCAATCCGAAAGTCGAGATCAACGGCAAGGTTCTGACGCTTCCCATGACACTGGTCGCCGGGCAATATGGAACGTATTGGCCGAATGAGCCGATCAGTCAATACGGCAAACCGCTGGAACAAGGCAAATATTTCGACCAGAAAGGCGAAGTGTTTGAACTCCCGGATGGAAAATATCGCGTAAAGTTCCTTTGCGACGGTGCTTGTCCGCTTCCGACCAGAGTTCGCGTAACGCAGACTCCTGAAGAATTTCATTTCCTGGATGAGAAGTGATTCTTCGTCAGGATTTATTCGGGGCACCCTCTTCACAGAATCGACTTTAACGCTAAAATGTCGTTATGGTTTTTGTTGAGGGGTCTGGCCCCTGTTTGCCGGATTGGCGGAATTGGCAGACGCGATGGATTCAAAATCCATTGCCCGCAAGGGCGTCCCGGTTCAAGTCCGGGATCCGGTATGTTTTGAACTCCGATATTCATTCGAGTATCGGAGTTTTTTTTGGCCGCGTTTCTTGTCCTCGTGATTCTTTTGATTGACATTTCGGCCCCATTCCGGTAAAATACGGAAAGTTCAGGTGATGTTTTGAGTTCCGATTCCGATTCCTTTATATTTACCGCAAATGGAGTATCAAGTCGATGAAACGAGTTTTGTTTTTTTTCGTGTTGTGTTGGCTCTGTGGAAGCCTGTGTGAGGTTTCCTTGGGGCAAAAATGGAAGGTGAATTACGATGAAACGCTGGTTCCAAAGTATACCCTCCCTGACCCGCTGGTGATGTCTGACGGTACAGCGGTTAAAACGGCTGAAGATTGGGTGAATAAACGGCGTCCGGAACTGTTGGCCTTGTTCAAAAAAGAGATGTTTGGCCAAATGCCTGACGTGGATCGTTCCAAACTTTCGTTTAAAGAACTGACCTCTGTGCCGAATGCGCTGGAAGGAAAAGCGACACGCAAAGAAATTCGTGTGTTTTTCGATTATCCGAACAAAAAGCCAAAAGTTGACCTGGTCATTTATATTCCGAACAAACGAACCGGCCCGGTTGGAGCCTTTTTGGGTTGGAATTTCTGGGGTAATCACGCAAGTTTTACCGATCCCACGGTGTCAATGACCGAGTATGTTGAGGGCTCCAAGACCCCCCGCGACACTTATGAGAAACGTCGTTGCGGTCATTCAAGTCGTTGGGCCGTGGAAAAAGTGATTGACCGCGGCTATGCTCTGGTTACCGGATATTATGAAGAAATCGAC
>JAQVID010000598.1 GCA_028695865.1 Thermoguttaceae bacterium
GGGCGTCTTTTCTCGTCTTTTCTCGTCTTTTCCGTTTTCACTCGTCACGATCACACAACGAAAAAACTTTATTTTCGCCCCGCTTGTAATTGCCCGTGAGATATGCGATAATGTTTTTTGGTATCGTGGTCGCCCGACAATAATGATCCCCAAATTGTCCCCAAAATATTTTTCCCAAGGAATATGTGCATGAAACGGCGAACATTTTTGAAAAAATCGTTGTGTATGACAGGAATCGCGGCAAGTACGGCGTTTTTTCCCGTGCCTGGCTTGTGTACAAGCAGAGCACCGTCCGCAAAGCTCAATATTGCGCACATTGGCGTCGGGGGCATGGTCGGGCAAATGCACCTGGACGCCGTGGCTCAAGAGAATCAGATTGCCCTGTGCGATATCGATTCAAATATTCTTGGTAGAGCATGCGTCAAAATACCCCGGGCCAAACGGTATAAAGATTGGCGCTATATGCTCGACCAGTTGGGAAATAAAATCGACGGGGTCGTTATCACCGCTCCAGACCATGTTCATTATTCTTCCGCGTGTTCCGCCATGAGTCGCTCAATTCATTGCTATTGTGAAAAACCACTCGCGCATGATGTGTTCCAAATTCGACAAATGCAAAAATATGCCCAAGAGAATCATGTTATCACTCAAATGGGAACGCAGGTCCACGCCACGGATCATGCTCACCGTGCCATTGAGATCGTAAGGAGTGGTGTACTGGGCGAACTCAAATCGGTTGAAGTCTGGTGTGCCACGGTCTGGGGAGGTCATCCGGCGACAAAACGGCCTGTTCCGATTCCCGACTCCATTGACTGGGAACTGTGGCTCGGTCCGGCTCCGGTTCGCGACTATCAGCCGTGCTATTTGGCCCCCTGTCCGGACGCTTATAAAATGCTCCGTAAAGATATTAAATTACCGGATGGCTTTCCGGCCAGCGGAAGTTGGCGATGCTGGTGGGATTTTGGAAACGGCGGGATCGGCGATATGGGCTGCCATTTGCTCGATATTCCTTTCTCGGCTCTGAACCTCAAATATCCGACCACCATTGAATCCTCGGCTCCCAGGAAGGCCGATTCCGATTACACCCCACGCGATTTAACTTGCCGGTTCGAATTTCCCTTGCCTGGACGAAGCAAGCCGTTACCGGTCAATTGGTATGATGGAACCGCCCGGCCCGCCGTACTCAAAGAGTACGACTTGGACAAGAGTTACGGCGTTCTCTTTGTCGGTTCCGAAGGCGCTTACTACTGGAATTATTCGGAACGATTTTTCCTGCCCCGTAAACAATTCGCCGATTTCACTCCGCCGCCCAAATCAATTCCCGATTCACCCGGTCATCATGCCGAATGGCTCGCCGCAATTCGTTCCGGTAAGCCAACAAGCTGCCATTTCGACTACTCCGGCAAGGTATCCGAAGCCATATTGCTTGCCCAGGTTTCGTACCGTTGCGGAAAGAAATTACAGTACGACGCGTCCACCGGAAGTTGCCCCAATGTTCCCGAATCGGCCCGCTATTTAAAGCAATCCTGCCGCAAGGGTTGGGGGCCTGTGTAACCGTCCTTTGCGACTTGGTCCCCTTCCCTGCCCCGACCGCTTTGGTTTCGCGACCGCAAGTCTTTGCTTGCGATCTGGAATCTTGTGATGTTGAACAACTGCTCGCTTCAACTTGATTCTTCCTGCTGCGCCGCCTGATTTTGTTTTAAGAAAAGCAAGCGGACAGCCAGCAGAACAAACAAAACAACGTTAACCGATCGTATAACGCCCGCCTTCCCACCCGACAATAACAACCATTCAATCAAGAGGTTTTTCCATGCGACACAGGCAAACATTACTCCATACGCGAAACATCCCCAATCAATGTGTTTTGTATTCGATCCTGTTTTTTTGCTTTTTCTCTTTTGCCGTTGCTTCACCTCATCGCAATCTGTGGGCACAAACGCAAACAGCCAAACGCCCTGACGCGCGCCGGGTTGCTGTTGTCATTGATCAACCGGTTGGCCTGGTCATGGGCACGGAATCGGAAATACTTTCGGACATTGCCAAACGACTCGATACCACGACGGCCGACCTGGCCCTGACCGTAGTCAATCCGACCGAAGAGGGTATGCTCGTTCGCCGCAGCGACAAAAAGCAAATGTCGATGAACGACTTCGATGTACTTTGGCTTTATCGCCAGTACAGTATGAACGACGAGCAGATCACCATCAAGCCCTCGTTCGTCGAAAAGCTCAAAGCGTTCACGGCGCAAAAAGACAAAGGAGTCGTTCTGACCGGGCATGCTTGCGACTTGTTCGAACCGCTCGGTTTCGGTAAAGTCACCATGCAACTTCATACGCGCGAAATTGATCGTCAACAGGTCGGAATTGTTCCCTATCGGCCCGACGCGCCGCTGTTTGCCGGTACCATTTCCGATCGCAACATGATCTCCATGTCGCACGCGACCTATCACACGTATCGAGACTTCCGTTCAAATGGGAAAAACGTTGTTTCTTACGCGACGACTAATGAGCCCTGGTTTATTCCGCTCTACGCCGGACTTGCCGACAACGCCGATGGAACCAAACGAACCAGTGTTCTCGTTTTTCCGTGGTTGATTAATTATGTCTACGACGAAACGGAACAGGAATTTCGACACAATTACGAAACGCTTTCGCTTAATCTTGTTCGGCAGGCAGGCCGGACATTCCGACCGGAAGATATTGTTGAGCCCGCATTCGTTTTACCGGATTTTGCGGCGCTCAAACGCGCTCTGAACGATCTGATCGAAACCTGGGACGAAGATTACCCCAAAGGAAAAGAGTATTTAAAAACGCTTGCCGCTTTGGAAAAACGCGCTCCTTCGATCACAACAAAAGAACAGGCCGACCAGCTTCAAAAAGAGTTTCTCGAATTGCAGCGAACGGCCCTGTTGGCCAATCCGGAACTTGACTTCAACGAGATTGTGTTCATTCGCCGAAATCCGAAAAAACCGGGCTTTCCCGCAAACTACAATAGTAATTCGAGTTTAAAACCAACCGGATACGC
>JAQVID010000599.1 GCA_028695865.1 Thermoguttaceae bacterium
AGTATCTTTCGCTTAATACCAACGCGTTTTCAGAAGAAGGAATTGGAACGACGGCCCTGAATGTGGACGAGGCCGATTACAATTCCTATCGAACCGATTTCGGCGGCCGTCTTCTTTGGGGATTCGAAGGTCAGGCACGGACTGGTCATCTGTTCCTGCAAGCGTCCTGGATGCATGAATATGGTGATTGCCATGGTACTGTTACCAGTTCATTCAGTAACGCCAATAATGAAAACCATACCGGCGATTACAAGTATACGGTTAACGGCGTCGATCTTGGCAGCGACTGGTGCAATCTTGGAATCGGCGGTAACTTAACACAAAATAATTTCTCGGTCTTCGGCGGTTATGATTTCATGGTAAGCGGCAGACAAAATCTGCATACCGGAAATGTTGGCCTTGCTTATCAATTCTGACCTGAATACTTCAGGATCAAAGTTTACTGACACCTGAGTATAAAACCAGACGAGTGAGGGACCTGTTTTTAAATGGTCTCCCACTCGTTTCCTGTTTTCGTTACCGATTCTTTGTATCTTTGTAGTTCACTCCCCGTTTACCTTCGGAAAATGGGGGACCTCCGGTCGCACCATCCGAAAGAGCAATTAAAACCTGTTTTCGCTACCGATTCTTTGTATCTTTGTAGTTCACTCCCCGTTTACCTTCGGAAAACGGGGGACCTCCGGCCGCACCATCCGAAAAAGAAAAAAATAAGTATGTTCGATTTTTTATTCTTGTGGTCAACTTGACAAGGGGTTCGGTTTTTGATACAACCAAAAGAGTGTATTACTGTTCGTGACAAGTACCGTCGTTTTTACTGTTCCAGAATATCCCAATACTGTTGCTGGAACCATTGCGGTATTTCGCAACCATTTGTTTATTTTATGGAGAATCGCTCATGTCAGGTTTTTGTGGTCGAGCAACAAGTTGCTTTGTGTGGTCCGTGTTGTTACGTAAAATGTCCGTCTCTGTTTTCGTACTGTCCGGACTCTTTATGCTCCTGATCGCCCCGGTTGCAAACGCGGCGGAACCTTATCAGGTCAAGGCGGTAAAAGATGTGGTTTTCAAAACTGTGGACGGTAAGAATCTCAAGGTGAATATTTATCTTCCGGTTAAAAAAGATGGAACGGTTCTGAAAGGATCGCCCCTGCTTATTCATGTCGCGGGTGGATGCTGGATT
Source organism: Thermoguttaceae bacterium (assembly GCA_028695865.1). Classification (GTDB taxonomy): domain Bacteria; phylum Planctomycetota; class Planctomycetia; order Pirellulales; family Thermoguttaceae; genus JAUNBG01. The sequence goes on from JAQVID010000599.1 coordinate 1,178, forward strand.
TGCGGTGGACCAAGCGGTGGCGGATATTGGGCTTCCTGGAAAATGGTGGAAAAAGGATACGCCGTGGCGGGTATCTGTCACCGAAGCCTCCTTGATGGTCACGCGTTTCCCAAGCAGATGGAGGATGTTCGCGCCGCGATTCGATTTTTGCGGGCCAAAGCACCGGAATACGGATACGATCCGACCCGATTTGCCTGTATGGGCGCATCGTCTGCCGGGTTCATGTCGGCCGTCGCCGGTATCTCGGACAAGCACAAAATTTTTGATGTCGGCGAAAATCTTGACCAATCATCGCAAGTTCAATGCGTTGTCGATTTCTGCGGACCGGTCGATATTCTTTCCATGATTGAGCGTCAGGACAATCATCTTCCCTGGTGTCTGGCGGTGGCCATTGGAGCCAAATATCCCGAAGGAACACCACTGGCGGTCCGACAAACGACCAATTACGAGGATCAGGTCAAAAACCTTCGCAAAGAAGCCGTTCGCTTCTCACCCATTACGTACGCGGACAAAGATTTCGCTCCGACGATTGTCCTGCATGGCGCCAAAGACACCGTCGTTCCGACGAGTCAGGCCTGTTTGTTCCACGAAAAGCTGCGCCGCGCCGGTGTCGTTACCGAGCTTTATCTGTTCAACCCGGGTGCCCATTCGCCCAAGACTTACGGCCCGGATGAGGTGTATCGCCAGCCGGTGATCCAGTTTGTGGAGAAAGTACTTGGTAAACCGGCGAATTGAACAGGACGCCGTCGCCGGGATATCGGCCGTCTCGTCCGACCGGAATTAGGGAGGGTTGGGACTGATTCGAACCGCTCTGGCCCTCATTGCGCTCGTTTCACTCGCTCCCTATACGGGCTTGATGAATTCTTATCACATCCCAAATCAAGGTCTGTTACGACCAACAAAGCCCGTGATGGAGGTGTCGCGCAAAGTTGACGCCAAGGCCGATCCCCAAAATCCTAACCCCGTTAGGGGTTCCCGTATGGTAGGCAGGGGGTTCGGCGCTAGCCGTACCCCTGTTATGCGATTCCCAAAAAATCCCAACCCCGTTAGGGGTTCCCGTATGTAATGCCGCGGGACGCCTATCGCTGTGCTTCGCAAGACCGATTCAGTTTTTCTTTTTATGCTCAAGGAACCACTGGTACAATGCCGGATTGGAATAAACCTGGGGACCAATGTTGTGCCCGGCTTGCGGAACGATTGTCATGTGAACATCGAGATTGCCCGCGGCTTGCAGTTGCTTGGCAAACGCAATGGCTTGCTCCTTGGGTACGGACTTGTCTTGTTCTCCATGAAAAAACCATAGCGGAACATCCTTGAGTCGCAGTAATATCCCATCGGACGTATTCCCCCCCGGCATGTAATTTCCTGCCAACGGGGCAACGGCAGCGTAACGATCCGGCCTGTTGGCCGCGGCTTGCAATACGGTAAGTCCGCCAACACTGATCCCGGAAAGATATACGCGTGACGGGTCAAGCTGGGGATATCGCTTTAAAAGTTGCTTGACAAAATCATCAAGCTTTCCCACAGGACACAAAAAAGGAGCGGCGACGGCAAACGGGAATTCACCGGGTGGAATATTCTCTTTCGCGTATGCCCAGGGAGTGCTTTTGATAAGCCCGGCGACTTCATCGGCCTGTCCGGCACCATGAATCCAGAGGAGCAGTGGAACACGTTCATTTGACGTTTTGTTTTGGGGCAGGCGGAGGACATAATCGCACATGCCGTTCGGATCATTGCGATGAATGATCCATGTGCCGCCGTGACGTGATCGCGTGGAGAAAAGCACGGTCAGAACCACGGACACAACAAGAATGGCCAAGACGACAAACGTCCATTTTCTCTG
>JAQVID010000025.1 GCA_028695865.1 Thermoguttaceae bacterium
ACGGACTTCTCCGTTTGGGCCAAGAAAAATACTGCTCTGTGCCCGTCCGATTTCTTCTTCGTTATCGAAACCGATAAGAAAATCGTCCTGGGGAAGCCTTGCAAACCAGGGAGATTTATTATCTGACTTAAGCGACGGAACCGGCTTGTCGCTGGCGGGCACATTCTTTCCCTCGGGAATTGATCCCCCTGCAACGTATTCCATGGCCGCGGAACTCAAGTCGAATGAATTGTTTTTCATTGCAGGAGCGGGCGCTTTTGACGCCGTTGCCAATTGGGGCTGCGTCTTTTTGGCTTGAGATTGTTCCACCGGAGCTATAGGAGCTTTCGCGCCGACAGCAGACGGATGACTCGAAGGAAGAACCAAAAGCGGATTGGTCGCGGGAGAGCTTGCTTTCTGCTGGACCACGGCTTGTTGCGACTCATGTTTTTCCGCAACAGGAGAACCCAACTTTGGCGTAGCGCCAATGGCGGCCAGCGCGGCTCCCTCACCGGGGTTGTGCTTCACGTTATCCGCATTGGACGCGTTTGTCGTGTTCGGAAGAGGCTGGGACGCTTGGGACAAAGGCAATGTCGTCCTGCTGTCCGGCGCGGCCGTCTTGTCTGCCGAAACCGGGAACGGAGGCAAATTGACCGGAGGCAAAGCATTCGTCGCACTATCCGTATTCGGAACGTTGTCGAGGACCGGAACGCGAACCAGTTTCAGGGCGAACAGACCTGTTGAGTCGTACTGAAGTACTTCTTTGAAGGCGGACGCGTTCTGTCCGGCCGCGTTCAGCGCGGTGGCGGGCACAACAGGCTTTTGAGCGGCAAGAGGCAATGCTCCAACTGTGGGGAAAGGTGTTTGTGTTTTACCGGAACTGTTTTGCGTTTGGCTTACGGTCGAGGCGGCGGACTTGAGTCGTCGCGGGGCGTTATCGTGTCCGGCTTTGTGCTGTTTGGCCGCTTCGCGTACTTCAAACGATTGCGATTTCAGGAAGGAAGAAGAACCTTTTGTTGGTTGCGACAAAGCCGATTCGAGCGCCGGCAAGAGCAGTTCAGACGGCTGACGCGGAGGAAGAAGTAATGAGCTTTCCTGAGCGAGAAGCGGCATAACGCGCAAACAGGCCAACACCAACAGAACGAGCAAGATTCCCGGAGCAATCGGGTACGTTTGCTTTTGCGTAAGTGTTTTCATGGTTTGGCCTCCGTTTATCGTGAACTTTTCTCGTGAATGGTTCTCGTGAATGGTTTTGTACTGCCGACACATCATTTTTTTCCGCCGTTTTCCGTTTGCGTTCCCTGTCGGGAAACCGGGTGGGTTCACGTCATTCGACGTCAAGCCCGGGCAGAATGCGTATTTTTATTTGACTAGTTAATCGCAATCAGTTCGTTATTGAGCGATTCAAGTATATCACTATTGAGCTCCGTAAGGTTCTCGGCGTAACCGATCAGCAAAGCCAAGTCGCACAGACGATTGATTTTTCGCGGATTGCCTGACGTCAGGTAATAAATCGTCTCAAGTGCTTCCGGGGAGAAAATCGGTTTTACGCGTCCTGCTTTTTCCAGCCGGTAATTGATATACGCGGTCGTATCGTCACTCGAAAGCGGAGCCAATTCGGCGACCGTTTCGATACAGTCGTCGATGAAAGAGAGCTTTGGTTCTTCGGTAAAAGAAGAAGAAGCGGCGACCAGCAGAAGCGAAAGCATGGGGCGTCCGCCGTGCTGAAAGCCCAGGAGTGATTTGAACAAGGAATAAACTTGCGGATCGGTGATCTGGTGCGCGTCTTCAATAACGAAAACGGTATGGCGTCGTTCTTGCGCGTTTCGTTCAAGAAAGGTTTCAACCGTGGAAAGAGCGTTGTACAAAACAGGCTGGCGACCGGATTCGGCATTCGTTCGCGGACGGGTTTGGAACGCGTCAGCACGCATGCGTCGTGGAGGACAGGAGCGCTGTTCCAGCGTCTCGGCCAGGTAACACAAAATTTCGTCGGCGTTTAATTGCGGCATGACAAGCGTAACAAAAGGTCCTAATTCCGCTGATGTCTTTTGATACTCTTTGAGCATCTCGACCAGCATCGATTTTCCGACCCCGACCGGACCACGAAGCAATGCGCTTCCGTGACGATTCTCAATAGTGTACCGCAACTTGAGCAGTACCGACTGATAAGTCTCACTTGCGTAATAAAAACGCGGATCACATCCAATTTCGAACGGTTTGGCGTTCAATTCCCAGTATTTGGTATACATGGCAGTATCACTTCGTCGTATTCCTGGTTCCCGACAAATGGACCTTGCCGGAACCCTTGTGTTTTTAAAATGCGTAAAATTGAAATTCGTGTATGCTTGTAATCGGTATGGTATTCCAATTAAATAAAGTTCTCGATAATACCCAGGCAGGCAAGATCGACTTTACGAATCTGATCCACCAGTTCGGGTATGAAGGCATTGACGCGGTTTCGTGTATCCTTAACGAGGAAAAAGCCATCGACTCCGAACCGAAGCATTTCCTGAACTTTCTCTTCAAGCGATTCAAGACCGTAACTGCCTGTGTCAACCAGGACCAAATCGAAATGATCGGAAAGGTCGAGTATCTTGTTGAGCCAGTCTTTTTTGCAACTGGCAACGATGGCACGTGAAACCGATTGAGGAATCAAAGGGAGAAAACAGAACGACGCCTTGTGATCGGTCACGTTTTCGCTCTGATTTTCCAGAGGAATCGCGATTCGAATCATGGCCGACTCCAAAGGAGCTTTTCGGAACACGGCATCGTCCCAACCTGTTTCCGTCTTGAGCTCCAGTGAAGAAGCCAAAGAAGGATGATCGAAACTCCCATCGACGACCAGTACATTCCACCCACGTCGGGCAAGTTCGGTGGCCGTTCCCAAAAGCAAAGTCGAGGCGCCACACTTACGTCCGGTTCCTTTAAAACCGACGATCTTGTGTCCGGCACGAATCGTTTTTTCAAGGACATTTCCTATACTGCCAAGCTCTTGGCAAGCGCGTCTGAACATCTGGCGACATACCCGGGGCATTTTTCCATCGGACGGGGGAATCGCGGTGATCGATTCATTACCGGCATCCGCGTCTGTAACCGGTTCGCGGTTTGACGCGTTATCGCCACTACATTCGGCTTGTGCCTGATTTTCTTCGCTCTCGTTACCGGATGGATCAACCGCGGTTTCTTTTACCGATTGATTGGGGCAATCTTCCCGTTTGATCGGAATAATACGTTGCGGTTCAGAATCGAATATTTTGGCCACAGGACCGGGATTTGCATGATCTGTTTCCGTCTCGTCTTCGTTCTCTTCGTTCTCTCCGTTTTCGACAAGCAAACGCAGTGCCTGTTCCTGAATGTTTCGACGGCTTACCTGTTCGGGCTGTTCTTCGCCTGTCTTGTCCACGGAAGGGGCTTCAGATGTGTTTGCCTGTTCGTCCGCGTGCAAAACATACAATTTACGGAACCGGCGACTGGGACAAAAATCTCCTGTGAATTTACCACGTTCTTTCTCGGTGTCGGGCGCGTTGCTTGATTCATCGTTCGATTTCCGGCCATGCCGTTCGAAGACAATGACCTGTGGCGTTGGAATCGGAGTCTCGGGAAAATTGATCGTTTGAGGTTCCTGTCCCTGGGAACATTCCTCATGATTATCCATATCCGTCTGAGGCAAGACCTGCGATTTGCCCGTGTCTGTTACAACCGGCTCCTCTGCCTGAAACACCTTTAAAAAAACTTGATCTAAGGATGACATCTGTTCTTTTCCTGTAAAACCGTGACCTGGCACTCAAAAATATATCGTTAACGAATGCGATCCGTTTTTTCCAAATAAGGGTTGGAGGAATAATTCGTCGGGGCAGCTTGTCTGCTCGAATCGACACTATAACCGCGGAATCCGTTTTCTCCTGCAACGAAAGGAACTGACGACGCGGCAGACTGCGAATCTATAGGAGCAGACTGCCCCATGGGTGTTGCAATAACGTCACTGGGAACCGATCCTGCCGGATTAGGTGCGTACACCGAATTCGACGGCTGCGGATTGAACGGCTGATTCGGAACGTAAGGAGTTGACGCGTAAGGATTGGTCGCGACTCGTATCGGCTCCTGGCCCGGCTGAATGCTCTGGTTCTGCGGATAAGGATTGACGACCATATTGGTATTGGGATCATACGAACCCGATCCCGGGACTGCGGGACTACCCATTGTGCTACCCATTGGACTGCTCACCGCGGGAGAGTTTACAATGTTCTGTCCGTTCTCATCAATAACATGGGTTGAACCGGCGCTGTTCGGGACGGGATTATTTTGGCCCGAAACAAGTCTAATGTCAGCCGGAACCGGCGAAGCGGCATTCATCGTCTGACTTCCGCCGGGATAGACACCGCCTTCACTGACATTTTCCGCCGGTCTCCCCGCGGAATATTGAGTAAGCGGACGATTTTCGGACGTGCCCGCCGACAAGTCTCCCCAACCCGGATTAGCCGGTTGACTTGACGCCGCGGGCACTACGGACGCCGATGCTTGAATCGGAGGCAGAGGGACACTCACCGGAAGCGGCGCTGAAGAACCAGTCGCAACCGTTGGTACTGCCGCTGGAGATTCCACGGCAGGAATACCGGAATCAGTAGACGCCGCCACGCCCGACTGTATCCATGAGCCGGGCACCGGGTGCTCGGCCGGAGCTGTCGCCAAAACACTTTTTTCGTATTCGGAAGAAATCACCGGAGACGCAAACAGACTTGACCCAACCGGCGTTTGACCCGGAATGGAATCGAAAGACTCTTGAGAAGTTGAACCTTCGAGTAAAGCCTGATCTCCAGAGCCGGAAGCCGCGTCACGTTGCTTTTGGCTCTCTGCTCCGGAATAATAAAACATGGTTCCCAACAAGCCCGCGGAAGCAAAAATCGCAACGAGTCCAAAAACAAGAAGCCGTTGTGTTTTGAAAATGCGCGACAAGCTAAAACCTCTTGCGCCGGATTCGGATTTTTGGAACCAGCCGCAATTCAACTTTCGCATACGGGCAACGACTTGGGGATAATCATCGTCACAAGAAAGGATTTCCGTATCGCAAGGAAGCGGATATTCTGGCACTTGCGAATTCGAACGGGAAAATTCCGCCGGGGCAAAACCTGCATTTCCGGTGTCGTTCCAATCGGAGTTCTGTACGCGTTCCTGTTTCATTACAAAGGTCCTTGAGCCCAAGGCTGTCGGTTGATTGTTGCATAATAACGTTTCGCGATAATCGATAATCCAAAAAATCGCTTCATTCGTTAATATCGGACCATTGACGTAACAGCTTTAACGGTTTTGGAGAATTTTCCGAAAAGGTAAGATAGATAAAATACAATAGAGAGAACAGAGGAAAGACGGGCAATATACACAACACAGGGACAGTAGAATCAAACGAGCCTGCACACAAAAAAGATTTTTCGAAACTCCATACTGTCGTGAACAACCTGATTCACCCGCAAGAACGTTTCGTGTATGATCACTTGGAACAAACGGATCGGCTCAAGCCTGTCACACCTGTCACACCTGTCGTCCTTGGCGGTCAACAGGATTTTGCCGGGGAGCCAACAGCACAGGAGACGTGAACACATCCGTTTGTTTAAAATTTTATTTATTATTGTCACCGCGGGGGGCAATTCGCCCCGGTCGTGAAACTGCCAGAATGCTCAATGACAATTTTACGCGTCCGCCGTGACCGTTCGATTTACCGCGTTGAGCAACGCCTTGACCGTTCCTTCGACCACATCGGTTGAAACTCCGTGACCACGACGAATCACACCGCTTTGCGTGTCCTCTAAAATGACAATGACTTCACCTTGTGAATCGGCGCCGCTTGAAACCGCCTCAACTTTGAACTCTTTGAGAATGAGCGGCAGCTCCACCAACTTTTGAAACGCGTGAAATACCGAATCAATCGGTCCGCCGGACTCTTCCCATTCGATGGTTTTCTTTTCGTCGCCTTGGGACAAAGTCAAAACAAGGCAAGGTCGGCGATCATCGCCACAGTTGAGCGCATATCCGATGTAAGACCAAACGCCTTGATCGGCTGCTTTCTTTTCGTGAATCTGCTGCTCAATGATTGCCAAAACATCGGCGTCGTATATCTCTTTTTTACGGTCCGCAAGTTTTTTGAACTCGGCAAAAACAATGGTTAATTGTTCCGGGCTGAGTTCATGTCCCAACAGTTTGGCACGATTGGCCAACGCTGCCCGACCGCTGTGTTTCCCCAAAACAAGATCACTCTTGAGAAAACCAACACTTTCGGGACTCATAATCTCGTAGGTCGTTCGCTCTTTCAGCACTCCGTCTTGATGTATACCGGACTCGTGAGCAAAAGCGTTCTGGCCAACAATGGCCTTATTACGCGGAACGGCAAGTCCGGTAATACGTGAAACCAGGCGACTGGTCGGCACAAGCCGTTGTGAAACGATTCCGGTATCGACTTTGAAAAAATCGCTTCGGGTACGCATCGCCATAACGACTTCTTCCAGAGCCGAGTTCCCGGCCCTTTCGCCCAAGCCGTTGATCGTGCATTCGATTTGTCCTGCCCCGGCAGAAACAGCGGCCAGGGAATTAGCGACGGCCATACCCAAATCGTTATGGCAGTGTACACTCAAAACGGTTTGGTCAATGTTGGGTACCCGTTCGATCAGTGCCGCGATACGGGCTTTCATTTCTTGCGGCGTTGCGTATCCGACAGTATCGGGAATATTCACGGTTGTCGCACCGGCACGAATAACGGCCTCGACGACTTTACAGAGGAAATCGATTTCGGTCCTGCTGGCGTCTTCGGGCGAAAATTCTATATCGCTACAGTAAGCTTTTCCGCGAGTAACACCGGCAACGGCTCGGCCAATGATTTCTTCCTGACTCATGCGGAGCTTGTGCTCGCGGTGAATGGCACTGGTTGCCAGGAAAATATGGAGGCGAGGATTCTCGGCATAGCGCACAGAGTCCCAAGCACAGTCAATATCCGCATCGACACAGCGGGCCAGCCCGCAGACAGCGGCACCCTGGACGACTTTTGCGACTTCACGCACCGATTCCTGGTCGCCGGGGGAAGCAATGGGAAACCCCGCTTCAATCACATCGACGCCCAACTCGACCAACGCTCGGGCAACTTCCAATTTTTCGGGAAGATTCATACTGGCTCCGGGCGATTGCTCACCGTCACGGAGCGTGGTATCGAATATGGTAATTCTACGGCAGTCTTTTTTTGTTGTTTCAGTCATATCTCAAAATTTCTCATGTTCAGAGGGTTCAAACAGGGACAGAATATCACACGGAAAGCCGACTCTTGGCCGGCCCGGTAAGCGCCAGAGATGCCCTTGTGCGGATCGCAAAGTGATTTGTACGACCTGTAAACATAAAAAACTCCAAAAGTAATGAAACCTGAACAAAGAAAATAGTTAAAAGTATCAAATATCCCTTATACGTTTACATTTGATTATAACAATACCTCACAAACTGGGAAGGTGGAGTGCTCAGCACAAAAACGGATCGCGTGTCTGTTTGTTTGCGTAAAATAAACAAATTAGAGCACTAACTTCAGAGCAATTTCCATTGCGTGGCGACAAAAAATCATTTTCCATACTTGCGAAGCAAAATCAAGTTTTGTACAATCCATAACCAGAGTAAAAAGCTGTTTCGTTCGAACGTAACGAAAACAGCTTCGATGAGCGCAGATTTATTAGTTCACTATCCTTTTTTTGAGATTGATTCCATGTTCAACCTGCTGACCCGCGGGCAGAAAACCATAGTCGTGTTGATTTGGGTGGTATTTTTCGGAAACATGCTGCTGGCAACTTGCTGTTGGACGCAAAACGGCTCACATCCTTCCAGAAAAAATCATACCGTTCAAGTTGACACCAACCCAACCAGGCAGACGAATCGCGCAGAACAGGTAAAATCACCGGACAAAACCATCCCCAATTCGCGTGAAACAAGAGGATCGTTTCCCGTCAATTCGAATCAAACGGATGGAGATTCCGATTCAGATGAAACGAAGACACTTCATGTTGAGATCAATACGGCTTCAACAGAAGAATTTCAACAGTTGCCCGGGATTGGTCCGACCCTGTCCAACGCGATTATCGCTTGGCGTCGGGAACGCGGTCAGTTTCAGCACATCGAAGATATCAAGCTTGTCCCTGGAATTGGCCCGAAGAAATACGAGGCCATGAAGGCTTTGATTTTTGTCGAACAACAAGTCCCCGCCAAAACAGCAGCCGATGGAACAGGCCATGAGTGAAAACACCCCAAAAAACGAGCATTCCCCAAACGTTCAAAATGGAGCAGACTCCGCCCTTTTCGAATGTCAAAAGAAAGAACGGCCTCCCTTGCAGAGAAGCCTTGCGTGACCCAGGAGTGAAACGCTGTGTGTGCATTTTGTGTCCTTTGCCCAGTTTCACAGGAAACATGATATCTGTCACGGCTTTTTTGTGTCAAGTTACGGGCCTTGTGTAAAAAATTTAAGCCGTTATAATATAAGGTTGAAAATTCTTATTGCAAAGAATGAGTCGTTACATATATATAGGGTTGTTCATTTTTTCCGATTCGCGCAAGCGGCTTGGGTGAACAAAGAGGTTCTTTCGGAAGAGAATGAGCCCGTTAACAACAATCAGTTTAAGGAGACCTTGCAGTGGCAGTCAATGTTGGAATCAATGGTTTTGGTCGTATCGGTCGTCTTGTTTTTCGTCGCATGATGGAAACGCCGGAAAAATTCAATGTCGTCGGTATTAACGACCTTACCGACACGAAAACCCTGGCCACCCTTCTGAAGTACGACAGTACACATCGTCGTTTCAAGGGCGAAGTCAGCTACGATGAATCAAATATCATCGTCAATGGAAAGAAGATTCCGATCAGTGCCGAACGTGACCCTGCCAATATTCCGTGGGGAAAACTCGGCGCCGATATCGTTCTGGAAAGCACTGGCCGTTTCACCGGTCGCGCCACTGATCAAGCTGCCGGTTATGACAGCCATATTAAGGGTGGAGCCAAGAAGGTCGTCATTTCCGCTCCGGCCAAAGAGCCTGATCTCACCTGCGTTTTGGGTGTCAATGGCGATATGCTCAAGCCTGAGCACCGATTCGTTTCCAACGCTTCCTGCACAACCAACTGTCTGGCTCCGGTTGCGAAAGTCTTGAACGACACGTTCGGAATCGTCAAAGGTCTTATGACCACCGTTCACTCTTATACCAATGACCAGGTTACTCTTGACCAGCCTTACAAAAATATCTATCGTGGTCGTGCTGCCGGTTTGAATATCATCCCAACAACCACGGGTGCCGCCAAAGCTGTCGGTGAAGTCATTCCCGAAGTCAAGGGCAAGTTGACCGGTATTTCTCTCCGCGTCCCCACCCCGACCGGAAGTATTGTTGACCTCACCGTCGAAACAGCCAAGCCGGTTACCGTTGACGCCGTCAATGCCGCCATGAAGCTTGCCGCTGAAGGCGCCATGAAAGGCATTCTCGATTACAACGAAGACCCGCTCGTTCTGGCCGACGTTGTTGGCGACAGCCACAGCTCCATTTTCGTTCCGGAATGGACGATTGTTATGGGCGACAACATGGTTAAGATTCTTTCCTGGTACGATAACGAATGGGGTTACAGCTGCCGCGCGGTTGACCTTATCGAAAAGATGGGCAACATGTGATCCATCCTCTTCACTCGTGCTTAACGAATGATTCGAATGATTTAAACCGAAGATTCCAAAAGAGTCTTCGGTTTTTTTGTCTGTACTTTGTCTGTACTTTAACAATACAGCATTGCGGACCTCCGGTATAATCTGGTCCTTATTTTAGCGAATTTGCCGCGGTATGATACAAGGCACACGAATTGCTTATCGGTTCTTATATACAATAATACTGTCTTAATTGTTCAACATTTTCTGCGCGCCATTGGTTATTCGTTTGTTTGGGCCATTCTTGAAAGATGCTTTTTGAAAAAAAAGGCCGAAGACTATTCCAAAAACGCGTGCTTTTATATATAATAGAATATTGAAGAATTGGAAATTTGGACTATAACAATTTATTGAGTGTTTTACAGAAATCATCCACGAAGAATATTTGTGCCGATTATGGAGAAAAGTTCAGGAATGCGTACCATTGGAATTGTTGTCCTGTCCGCTTTGGTTGCCGGTTTATTACTTGGCTATTCAACAGGTTATCTGTCGTCGAACACCGCAAAATGGTCCGATGCCAAAATTGATGTTGCCGAATTGAAAAAACAGGAAAAGAAGCAAAAGCAGGAAGCGGAGGAATCGACTGATATGTCGAATCCCCGTGTAAAACTCGACGAGCCGATTTTCGATTTCGGAGTACTCGACAAGAACGAAAAAACGGAGAAAGGTGAACACGATTTCACCATTGAAAACGTGGGCGGTTCAGCCTTAACGCTTAAAGAAGGCGGCAAAGGTTGCATGTGTACGAACTTTTCGATCTCTCACAGTTCCATCAAGAAAGGCGAAAAAGCGACCGTCAAAGTCAAATGGGACGGAAGTCGCGGTGGAGGCGTGTTTGATCAATCAGTTCGTGTTTCGACAAACGACCCGGCGATGAAAGAAGTATATTTGACGGTAAAAGGTCTTTATACGTCCCCGGTCGTCGCGTATCCGAATCAGGTCATGTTCAGCGGTGTTTCTTCGTCCGCCGAAACAACACGTTCTTTCAGGCTTTTCGGCTTTACGAAAAAGGGAGCCGACGGTAAGCCGTTCAATCTTGAAATTAAAGAGGCGACGATTACCCATCCGGATTTTTTCACCGTTAAACTGGAAAAAGGAAAATTGCAAGATATGAGCGACGAGGAAAAGCAGCACAAACTTTTCCAGCACGCGACTTCTCTTTACAATGGTACACTGACAATGAAGCCTGGTCTTCCGCAAGGCTCCTTTCAGGAAGTGTTGCGTATTAAAACGAATGATTCACAACTGCCGATTTTGGAAATGATGGTCGAAGGCCAAATCAGCGGAGCGATTACACTCAGCGGCAATCGGTATGACCGGCTTAACAGCGGTCATTTGGGAATCGGTGCCGTATCTTCGCGACAGACGACGACAGAAAATCTTCGCATGACGATCTTCGAAAAAATGATCGTGACCAAGGAAACACTCAAGGTTACCCGCGTTCGGCCCGACTGGTTGAAGGTCAATATCAACTACCCTGACGAAGAATTGCAAAAGAAATTACCGGTAAAAATTATCGATATTCAGATCGTGATACCGGCAGGCGCAAAGCAGGGTAATTTCATGGGGCCGGGCAAGAGCCAAATGGGCGAAGTCGTCTTCGAAGTGGGGCCGAAAGACAAACCGGTAACGGAAATGGTCGTTCCAATCCAATTCGCCGTGGGTCCGTAAACAGGAAATCAATGATGAAAAACGACAACTGGCGGGACAAGGTTGTATTGGTAACCGGTTCATCAAGCGGACTGGGACGGGTTATTGCGCATGAATTCGGGAGCCGCGGTGCCCGGATTGTTTTGGTCGCGCTTGAAGAAGAACTGGTAAACGCTACAGCGGAAGAGTTTCGCGCCGATGGTATTGAAGTTCTGCCGCTTGTTGCCGATATTACCAGGCAGGAAGACGTCGATCGGATTTTTGAGGAGACGAAATCGCGATATGGTCGTCTTGACGTTTTGGTCAATAACGCCGGGCGAACACACCGCGGTTGGATTATGGATGTCTCGCCGGAAGAGTATCGTTCCTTGTTCGAATTAAATGTGCTGGGCACGATTCGCTGTACGCAGAAGGCGGTTCCCATGCTGCTGGAACACAAAGGGCATGTGGTCAATATTGGTTCTTTGGCGGCCAAGAGTGCCTCGCGCTGGGTCGGTGCCTATCCGATCACCAAGTTTGCGGTCGCCGCGTTTTCGCAGCAGTTGCGTTTGGAATTGGGACCGCAAGGTTTGCATGTACTCCTGGTGTGTCCCGGTCCGGTCAAACGTGATAATCCGCGTCTTTACAAGTTGGAGAACACGGCAGGAATACCGGAATCGGCTCTGCTGCCCGGCGGTGGTGTCAAGGTTGGGAAAATTGATCCTGTTTGGCTGGCGGGCAAGATTGTACAATGTTGCGAAAAGCGCAAGGCCGAACTCGTGGTACCGTGGAAGGCTCGAATCCTTTTCGCGCTGGCACAATTATTTCCGTCCCTTGCCGACTGGATTGTCCTCAAAAAGACCAGCGGCTGATTTTGCCGTTTTTTCTCAAAATACAGGAGAGTTAATATGAAGAAATTCGGCAAGGACTTAATACGGCTGTTGGTCATGCTTTCGGCTCTGATTCCCTTGATTTCCAATAGACCGTGCGAAGCTCAATATCTCAAAGAGTGGAAGAATACCGTTTTTTTGGAAGCCGAAGGTTTCACCGATCCCGGCGGTTGGACAATCGATCAGCAGTATATGGACCAGATGGGTTCGCCTGTTCTTCTGGCACACGGTTGGGGCAGTCCGGTCGCGGACGCCAAAACAAGCGTCGTCTTTCCGAAAAAAGGAACTTATCGACTTTACGCGCGAACTCGCAATTGGGTCTCTCCCTGGACGACGAAATATGCTCCTGGAACTTTCCGTGTTGTGCTTGACGGCAAGCCGGTCAAGACCGTGTTCGGAACGAAGAGCGATCCCTGGTTCTGGCAGCGTGGAGACGATGTAATCATTACGCGTGACCAACAGGAAGTTGAAATCGCTTTGCGTGACGAGACCGGATTCGATGGGCGAGTCGACGCGATTTGTTTCACCGCCGATTCCGATTTTATTCCTCCCAATGATGTGAAGGAGCTTCAACCGCTTCGCCGACAGGCTCAAAATGTTCCGGACACGATCCCATCGGCATCGAACAAGCCGTTCGATTTGGTTGTGGTGGGCGGTGGCATCCCGGGCACATGCGCGGCCATTACGGCTGCCCGGCTCGGTCTGAAAGTCGCGCTTGTTCAGGACCGCCCCGTACTCGGCGGTAACGGCAGCAGTGAAGTTCGTGTTCATCTCAACGGCAAGGTAAATTGTGAGCC
>JAQVID010000600.1 GCA_028695865.1 Thermoguttaceae bacterium
TGGCACGTTCATCATCATGGCAACCATTCCTTCGGCAGCCATCGTCGCCTTGAGCATGAGGATAATATCTTCGATTTTCTTGCGCTTCCACGGATCGGCAAAGGCTGTTTTGTTCGCGATGAACCGCGTTGTACTCTGGAGAATTTCTTCCACGATTCGCAAATTATTCGCGCGAAGCGAACTTCCTGTCTCGGTCACTTCGACAATGGCGTCGGCCAACTTCGGCGGTTTCACTTCGGTTGCCCCCCAACTGAATTCCACGATCGCATTGACTCCATTTCGAGCCAAATAACGCTGGGTTAATCCAACCGCCTCGGTCGCGATTCGCTTTCCTTCCAGGTCCTTGACCGATTGGACAGGCGAATTTTCCGGAACGCACAAGACCCAGCGAACCGGACGACGACTTACCTTGGAGAACCGCAATTCAGCAACTTCCAGAACGTCCGCTTCGGTCTCCTCAATCCAATCGTGACCCGTTAAACCGGCGTCCAGCACACCATTTTCGACATAACGGGCCATTTCCTGGGCACGAATGAGCATGCACTCAATTTCGTCGTCGTCAATAGTCGGAAAATAACTCCGTTTCTCAATGGTAATATTATAACCACTCTTTTTGAAGAGCTCGATCGTCGCTTCCTGCAAACTACCAGCAGGAATACCCAACTTCAACAAATTATCAGACATGGTACAACTTCACTTCTTTAATCGGGTATGAAAATGGAATGGACAACATTTTTTGTACTGCAATACACCGTTTATTTTGGCATACTGCATATTTCTTGTATACCGCTTATTTCTTGTATACTGTCGCCGGATCGAAAACACGCTCGCCGACGATTTTGCCACACTGCGGCGCAATTTCCCGGAAGAAACAGCTCTTGTAACCTTCATGACAGGCGGCACCGCCAATCTGATCCACCTTAAGCAGAATCGTATCGCGGTCGCAATCTATATATATTGACGTGACCACTTGCAAATTACCACTCTCCTCGCCTTTGCGCCAAAGCTTTTGGCGGCTGCGGCTGAAGAAGACGCCTCGTGAGGTTTTGAGCGTTTCCTGCCAAGCTTCTTCGTTCATATACGCCATCATGAGCACGTCTCCCGATTGAGCGTCCTGAACAACGACCGGGAGCAATCCACCACACTTTGCGAAATCCGGGTCAAGATTGCCCGAACTGCAGCAACATTTTTCTGACGATGTCATTATATATACCTTTTTCGTATTTCATTGACCACTTGGACGCTCTTTTCGATTCTCTCGATTTCGTCACCCCTCCAAGCTTCAGGGAAAACACTTATCCATTTCAGAAATTATAACCCCTTTTCCCGCTTGTTCCTAGGGGGGAACCAAAAACGATTCCCATGTTCAGGCGGTTTTCGCTTGCCTTGACGCAATACTTGCTCTTTTTGGGTTAAATCACGCAAAGGAACCCTTCAACTCATTTGCGCCTGCCGTAAGCGATTATCCACGCGCAACGTACTGTATTTAAAAAGAATAAACTTCGGTCCGCATTCGAATACTCCGGAATAAATTTGTTAAAGAAACCGGGAGCTTCGTCCCACAGAATCATTAAAAAACCTGCAACAGCAATACTGCGACCATTAAATATTAGCAATTATAATACAAAAAGAAGAATAGATCATTATCGTTTTTGACTATGCATCCTATATTACCCATTCTGTGCCGCGTTATCATCTTTTTTAAACATTTTCATTTAACTCCACCTTGTTGCAACTTGAGATACATAGTAGAATCGGGATTGTTTATGCGGTTTGTAGTGATAATGCAGAATATATAAAATATTTAACATACACAACATTCAATTCACTGGCTTTGCGGAACGCGTGATATGCGGCACTGCCAGAGAGTGACTGATTGTCCTTGTCGCAGGAAGCAATTTTTTTTGTCGCGTTGATACTCGCAGGAGCATGGATGTCATTTGGAGAAACGTGATGTAACTTTTTTGTTGGAGGTATTTACCGTGTTTTTAAAAAAGAGTATGCTTTGTTCATTCCTTTTTATGAACATCTTCTGTTTTGTTGAGTTGCTAAACGCGCAATGTTTTTGCGGTTCGTTTTATCATGGGGATGAGAACATGATGCATGTTCAAACCGCCAAGCCTGTTCAAAAGCCCAAACGCGTGACCCTTCTTCAGCCTTTTGAAGAAAAGGTTGCGGCTCTGATTAATATTGAGCGAACAAGATATGGTCTTGCTCCATTTGCCTTGGACGAACAAGGAAGCCTGGGTGCCCGACAGCATTCAGTTTTCATGTCGCAAAACGGTTTGATCCATGCCTATGGCTATATGGAATGTATTGCCATGACGGGAGGCGGTCCTGAACATGTCGTGGCACTTTGGATGGCCTCTCCGCCTCATCAGGCCATTATACTGTCGGGCGGCTCTGTTTTATCGGTCGGATGCAGTGGAGCCTGGCACACCATACGTATTCGATAAGGTACGGAACCTATCCGCCGCGTCAATCGCATGCCAAGTCCGATCATTTCATTGAGTTGATCCCGGACAATGAGTTCTTTTGAATATTTGCTCATTCCCGGGAACCCCGCTCTTGTCGCGGTCGGCAACGCTTTCGTTTACTTCTTGCTGAGGCTCTCCGCGATCAGACCCGCAACCTTTTTGCCCGACTTGAGCATTCCTCCAAAAACCGGTCCCATACGATAACCGCCCATCACGTTATTGGAACTCATTCCGCAGGCAAATAATCCCGGATAAAATTCTCCGGTACTCTCGACGGCGGACGCTTCGCCGCTGTCTACCCACATGGGACGCTCGCCCAAAATACCGCCGGTCGGCGTGTTCAAACGAATCTTTGCCTTGTTGACGGCCAGATTGACAATCGTACTCGGATGTCCTGTCGCGTCGAGAACTGCTCGCGAAATCACCGTAAGAGGATCGACGAAAAGACCAAGTTTTTGAACCGGCGTCCAGTTGATCACAAGCCCGCTGACTTTTTCTTCCCAAAAGACAATATCTTCAACACTGATGGAATTGA
>JAQVID010000601.1 GCA_028695865.1 Thermoguttaceae bacterium
ATCATCACTTTGCAGAATTTTTTCAGACTGTGCCCGTCAATGATTTGTCTTTGAAATTTCACATAAGTCTATCGCAAATTCACTTTCTTTCAATGAGGGGCGAAACAATTTTTTGTTATCTTTCTGTACGTTAATTAGAACAGCAGGATCATTTTTCGTGCATGATACACATACATTTTACAGCTTCGGCTTAAGAGTTCCGGTCGTGGGCGTCAGGGATATTCCTGAAAACGTCAGGACCCAGGCACCGCGTCTTGACGGCACCGGGGGAGAAAAGACAAATGGGGCGAACAATCACAGACGCTCACACACGATCTCTCGTTTTGGCATGATCTGGCGCGCTCACACGCTTCGTGACCGTAACGGTATGAAAGGGGAGTGTGTGACCACGATATTTCGCTTGGGGAAAAAGATCAACGATCCTGCCGTTCATCATTGTGTTGATTATTCGTTCTTTTAGAGCCAACTCCGGAGGAAAACGCCTGATTTTCAGGTATTTCGCTGTAAAGCGAGCAATTCGGCAAGACGGCACCGGCACGCACACCGAACCGAACATAATAAACATTATCGGACGTTGCTGGGAGTTGTCCGACACGCCAGGGACCGCCTTGTGTCGGACTGCCCCCAGGCGGTTTCGGAGATTCCTTCGGCCGAAGCAAGCCTCCTTGCAGATGAGTCTGCGGTCGTTACGGCCGCTCCCTGTGCGAAGAGTGTTTGGCTGTTTGTTTGAGGAATGGTTGACGATTGAATGAACGCTTCCGGGACATCACCTCATGAACATCGATATTCAGCGTTGGTCAGCAGGAAAATTACCTCCATGATTTTGGTATTTCGTCGTGTCGGGGGGTTGATTTTTCGGCAATCGCGAGGATAATATTTTTATATCGATATTTGATTCTTTCTGATTCTCTTGCCGGTTGCCTTTGGGACTCACAGGGGCGGGGACTGTGCAGGGTGAAAAATCAGGTATGCTGGTGTGGATTGTGTTGTGTCGATTATAGGTGATGTGGTTGCCGCACGTTGGAGGTGTGCATGGACTCGCTGTTTATTCTCAAAGGTTTGAACCAGGGACGGTCGTTCAAACTCAATTATCCGGTGACGACGATTGGTCGTGATCAGCATAATGATATTGTCGTCTCTGACCGCGAAGTGTCCCGGTTCCACACCGAGATTGTTCTTGAGAATGCCCGTTTCATTGTTCATGACCTGAATAGTTCCAACGGCGTTTTCGTCAATGGCCGCAAAGTTTTGGATTCCATTCAGATTGTCAAAGGTGATCGGATTCAGATCGGGCAGACTCTGTTGCTTTTTTCGACGATTTCACCCGGCTTGCCGGACATACCCGGGGCCAATCCGCATTCGTCCAGTCGTGTCGTCGTGTCGGATCAGGAACACTCGCGCATCGTCCATACCGTTAAGCAAGACGAGGGGGAACGACTGTTTCGCCATGCCGTTTCAGACTTGCCTGATAATACGACCGGTTCCGATTTGAGAATGTATCTCGATTTGATTTATACCATGACCCGGTTGGTCAATGAAACGCTGGACATCGAAACGCTCCTTAACAGTATTCTTGATTTGATCTTCGAGCGATTTGATATTGACCGCGGTTGCATTTTGCTTTTGCCTGCCGATGATCAAAGCTTTGTTCCCGCGGCCAGCCGAAGCCGTCACTCCATTGCACACCGCGAGACGATTACCATCAGCAGAACGATTCTCGAATATGTTCGGCAAAAAGGGGAAGGAGTCCTCACGACGGATGCCCGAAGCGACGAACGTTGGGAATCGGCCGACAGTATCTTGCGATCAAATATTCGAGAAGCAATTTGTGTTCCGATGAAGGGACGCTATGGTTTCGTCGGTTTGATT
The DNA here is from genome assembly GCA_028695865.1 of Thermoguttaceae bacterium. Lineage (GTDB taxonomy): Bacteria > Planctomycetota > Planctomycetia > Pirellulales > Thermoguttaceae > JAUNBG01. The sequence goes on from JAQVID010000601.1 coordinate 1,870, forward strand.
TACATCGACACGACGCGTTCACCCCTGGCCGCGTCTGCTACGGATGAAAGCGACTCCAACGCGTCAATACACGATGAAGACCAGGGAAGTTCCGTTGTCGATCTCTTTGCGCCGGACGACTCGGCGCGTCATCCGGTCACTCAAGCCAAGCCTGCCGTTCCTGCGGTTTTAACGTCGCGTCTGAAGTCCGACCACCTCAAGCTCATGGCAGCCGTCGGGCACCAGGCGGCGCTTGCCGTCGAAGAAACCCGGTTTCACGCGGCCATGCTGAGAACAGAGCGACTTGCCGCGATTGGTCAGACGGTTGCCGTCGTCTCCCATCATGTAAAAAACATTTTACAAGGCATGGAAGGCGGCTCGTACATGATCGAACAGGGACTCAAGAATCACAATGAGGAACTCTTTGGCAAAGGCTGGGAGATGATCAATCGCAATCGCGGCAAGATTTCCGATCTTGTCCTTGACATGCTTTCGTTCAGCAAGGAGCGTCAGCCGCAGTTCGCTTTGGCCAATTTGAATCAAACGGTCAACGATATTGTTGAACTCATGAAGGGACGCTGCTTCAATCGGAAAATCAATATTCTTGTTTACGGACTGTCCGACCTTCCCGCGTTCCGTTTTGACCAAGGACAAATTCATCGGGCATTAACAAATTTGGTCACGAACGCGGTCGATGCTGTTCAGTCGAAATTGCTTGAATGGAATGAGCGTATGGCCGGCGTTTGCGATCCCGGTACCGACGAACCGCAAGTTTCATCCGGGAGCAAAGCGGAGTACACAGGCCGAATCGAAGTTCGAATTCAAGCTCCGTCCGGAACAAACGCGTTTGTCACGATTACTGTGGACGATAACGGGCCGGGAATTCCACAGGAGATTGCGAATAATCTTTTTGATCCGTTCGTAACCTGTAACAAGAGCGGCGGGACCGGTCTTGGTTTGGCTGTAACGAACAAGATTATTCAAGAGCATCACGGGCGTCTCCGCGTGGAACGATCCGTTTTAGGGGGAGCCCGATTTATTGTTGAATTGCCGTTCATTATTGACGCGCAAGTAGAGAGTGAATCTCGCTTGTCGTCTGATCACGATTTGTCTGATCGCGATTCGTCTGATCGCGATTCGCTGCCGGCCTTAAATACAACGA
>JAQVID010000602.1 GCA_028695865.1 Thermoguttaceae bacterium
CTGAAGCCCTCAGTGCCGAAACCTGCGAATATCTCCGCACGACCGATCGGTCGTTGGTCATATCGAGTGCCTGCCCCTCTGTCGTCGATTATATCCGCAAATATTATCCGCAGTACACGTCCAGTCTCGTGCCGTTTGCCTCGCCCATTGTTTCACACTGTCGTATTATGCGCAAGCGTTATGGGAGTGATATCAAAGTTGTTTTCTTTGGTCCGTGCGCGGCCAAGAAGAATGAATCGGACCGGAATCGCGGAATACTCGATCTTGCGTTGACCTTTACGGACCTGGAAACACTTTTGGCCGAACTCAATATAGAGTTGCGAAGCGAGTCGGAGACCGGCGACGTCGTCGTGGACCGTGGGGCCGAAGGTCGATTCTATTCCATTGAGGGAGGAATGAACGATACGTTACGTGACGGAAATTCACGTGTCCGGTATTTGGCTGTTTCGGGGCTGGATAACCTGTCACGGCTCTTGAACTGCCGGCCGGGAGTCCAGGACGGACGCGTGATCTATCTTGAGGCGTTGGCCTGTCACGGGGGATGTGTGAACGGACCGGTCATGCCGGCGAACTCCTCATCGCTGGATGTTCTTTTTCGAACGGATGAAAACAGCGACTTGGTGAGCAGTCATGGTAAAACGCCGGATGTCTCCATCGCAAGCGAATACCGGGAAGATTCGTTGCCGGACTGGGACCCGCCGGAAGAGGAAATTCAAAAGGCGTTGGCCCGGGTAGGAAAATACGGGAAGTCAGACGAGTTGAACTGTGGTGCCTGTGGCTACAACACGTGCCGCGACTTTGCCCGGGCTCTGCTGCGGGACAAGGCGGAAGAGGCCATGTGTCACAACTATTTGCGACGGAATTATCAGCGGACCAGCAATGCCTTGATTAAATACATTCCGGCGGCGGTTGTTATTGTCGATGATAAACTGTGCGTAACGGAATGCAATCGGAATTTCGCGGAGTTGACCGGCGATACAGAGATTTATGATTCGCTTGGAGGCTTGGACTCCCTTTCGATACAGATATGTTTTTCGGAGTACGCGGACCTGTTTTCCAGCGTTCTTGAAAACGGAGGAGAAATCGAAAAGTACAATCAAAAATTTAAGGACCGGATCATCAACATTAGCGTTTTCACTGTCGCGAAAGGCAAATACGCCGGCGCAGTGGTCTCGGACGTTACCCGCAAGGAATTTCATCGGGAACAAATCGCGGCCAAAGCGCGTGAAGTCATTCAAAAGAATGTTCTGACGGTTCAGCAGGTTGCCCGACTTTTCGGTGAGCATATTGCCGAAACGGAAATCATGCTTAATGAAATTGCGGGGTCCTACGAATCGGAAAATGAGGCGTCTCATGAATGACGATCTTTTCGTAGAGATGGAATATTGTCAGTACACGAAGCACGACCAGGCTGCCTGTGGCGATGATGTTCAGCTTCTGTCGCTCAAGAACGAGAATCGAAGTCTGGCCGTTCTTTCCGACGGATTGGGGAGCGGTGTCAAAGCGTCGGTTCTGGCCAATATGACGACGACCATGGCCCTGAGTTTTCTGCGATCCAATATCGATTTATTGCAGTCGGTGGAAATTATTATGGATTCTCTGCCGGTGTGCGAAGTTCGCAAAATCAGTTACGCGACGTTTTCGATGGTCGATTTGCGATTGGGCGGTATTACCCATGTGATTGAGATGGGCAATCCGCGCCATATTCATTTGCGGAACGGGGAGGAGGTTCATGAACTTCGGCACGACACTCTTGTTTCGAGTCATTGGCCTGACCGTCAGGTGGAATGTTATGACCTGAAGATGGAGCCGGGAGACCGTCTGATCGTCTGCAGCGACGGAGTAACACAGGCCGGACTGGGTACAGGTCAGCAAGAGTATCCATTGGGTTGGCGGCGCGCTGGCGAACTGGCACTTGCCCAGGATATTGTCGGAAGACGTCCCGAAATATCGGCCCGGGACCTTGCCCGCTTAATTGCCGGGCGAGCTTATGAAATAAGCGGACGATACTGTACCGACGACATTACCTGTTTGGTGGTCTATTTGAGAAAACCTCGTGTCTTGCGAATTCTTACCGGTCCACCCTTCTACATGGAACACGACCGGGAATTTGCGTTACAGGCATGTCTGGGCGAAGAGCATACGGTGATCTGTGGTGGAACAACGGCCAATATTCTTTCCCGCGAGCTCAACGCCACGGTGGAATACGATATGAAGCTTTGTCCGAAAGCGGGTAATTTACCGCCCCCTGCCCTTTTGCCGGGAATCGGACTGGTTACGGAAGGCATTCTGACGCTTTCGAGAATCTGTTCCGCGCTTGAGACGGGTCGAACACAAGGACTTCCCATGGCGGCGGCCGAAATCATTTCGCGAATGTTGGCACACGACCGAATCGAATTCATCGTCGGAACCAAGGTCAATGAAGCGCATCAGGACCCTGCTTTGCCGGAGGAGCTTGGCCTGCGCCGCGGTACGGTCAGACGCCTGGCTGCGGCACTGGAAAACAACTACAGAAAAACAACAAAAATCAATTACTATTAAGAGGCTGGAAATGAAAGTCAAGCTCGAAATTTGCTGTGGAACCACCTGTTACCTTCTTGGGGCCGGCAAGCTCATGGCTCTGGACAAGGAACTTCCTGAGGCGTTGCGGGAACTGGTCGAATTCGAGATTAGACCCTGTCTTGATCTGTGCATGTCGGACCAGTTGGGGAGTGCGCCGTTTGCTCGAATGGATGGCGAAGTGATTGCCCATGCCACGCCGGAAATCATTATCGAACGAATTCGTCTCAAGCTGAAAGGAGCCGAAAATGATTAACGGTGCTCAATATATTCGCCGCGAACTTTTGATCCGGTTTGTTCGCGCCTTCGACGACGGAATTCTCGAAGACGAACTGGATCGCATTCCCTTTCGTATGAGACCAAAGGATGGCCCGGTGAGCCGCTGTTGCGTTTATCACGACAGGGCTGTGCTCCGCTACCGACTGATGAATCTGCTTGGTTTCTCCTGT
>JAQVID010000603.1 GCA_028695865.1 Thermoguttaceae bacterium
TGAAAGGTCAAGCCGACCGCGGTCAGATGAGCGTCGTTCCGGCGGATATCGCTCGGACCGTTCGGGTCAAGACGGTGAGCGTCGTTCCGGCGGATATCGTTCGGACCGTTCGGGTCAAGACGGTGAACGTCGTTCCGGCGGATATCGTTCGGACCGTTCGGGTCAAGACGGTGAACGTCGTTCCGGCGGATATCGTCAGGGACGTGATACTGATCGCAAACCGGGCGGGTACCGACAAGGAGCAAAAAAATTCGGTCGCTCAAATCGACGTGACGACAACTCTCATGGAGAATGAACATGCAACTTACTTATTGTGATACGACCATCGAACTCGTTATTGGAAACATTGTCGATGAGAATACCGACGCCCTTGTTAATGCGGCAAACAGTTCACTTGCCGGGGGCGGCGGGGTTGACGGGGCCATTCATCGCCGGGGTGGACCATCCATTATGGAGGAAACCAATCGGCGTTATCCGCAAGGCTGTTCGACCGGTATGGCTGTCGTCTCGGGTGCGGGCAACCTTGCCGCCAAGTATGTCGTCCATACTGTTGCGCCTCGGTATCATTCAGGTGATCATCGTTGTGCCGGTCAACTGTCAGACGCGTATCGCAATTCGCTGGTTGCGGCGGCTCAACACGGTTGCCGGTCAATTTCGTTTCCCTCTTTGGGCACCGGGGCCTATCACTACCCGCTTGATCAGGCGGCCGAAATCGCTCTTCAGACGCTGCGTGATTATCTTGATTCTGTCCGTTCAACGCCCATCAAACTTGCGAGGTTTGTTCTGTTTGACGCCGCGACGTTCGATTCGTTTTGCTCCGCTCTTTTCAAAATATTCCCTCATCCATGGACCATGGACGAAACAGACGTGCATGGAGCGACGGATTATCAAAGTGTTGAGGAGGTTCGCCGTTACGATGAGCGAATGCGTCTGCTTCGGAACGTGGACGCGGAAAACGCGTCCATTCTCGAACACCTGCCAATTCAGCCACATTGGAACGTTATGGAAATCGGAACCGGAACAGGAGCGTTTGCCCGCGCCATTGCCAAACAGGTCAAGCGGGTCGTCGCGGTCGATTTGTCCGCGGCCATGCTCGAATACGCCCAACTCAAGGCTCGTGAAGAACAGCTTGAAAATATCCAATTCGTTCGTAACGGTTTTTTGACGTTTGAAATTCCGAAAAACGAAAATCGCTTCAATCTTGTTCTTTCAAGTTTGGCTCTGCATCACTTGCCCGACACGTGGAAAGCTCAGGCGGTTAAAAGAATATACGACTCGCTACTGCCCGGCGGTCTGCTCGTACTGATCGATGTCGTTTGGCAAATGCCCGGCTGCGACTTCGATACCTATTTCGCGGAAATGTTGGAAAACAAATTCCATCCTGGCATGATTCTGGCAATCTGCGACCATGCAAAAAAAGAATACAGCACGTTCGGCTGGGTTATGGAAGGAATACTCACGCAAGCAGGCTTTTCAATTTTAACCAAGGAACCGTTCAGCCCTATCACGACACTCTACATCGCAAAAAAATCGACAACGGAAACCTGATCCATTCCTGTCGCGACAATACCGCAGAGCGATACGCGATTATTTGACGACAACGTCAAATACGATTCAATTACAATTACAATTCAAATACAAAACGAGGCGAGTCCCGGACAGGTATTCCGGAATTCGCCTCGTTTTTATCGCAACTTGCGTTATGTGCCGGTCGGAAAACTATTTGACGACAACGCGATATTCCAGTGGTTCGCCTTCGATTTTGGCAGACAACCATTCGCCGTCTCCGTCGTTATCGTCAAGCGACAGGGCAAGCGTTTCGCCCTTAATATAATCGCCAAACGCGGCAAGTGTTGTTCCAATCGCTTCTGAATTGGTCTTGATTCCCACCAGAATCCGATCCGTATATTGGCAATTCATTTCTTTCCGTCTGTCCTGAATCAGTCGAACCAGTTCCCGGGCACGACCTTCGGCAAGCAGTTCCGGCGTCAATTCGGTCGATAAAACAACAACGCAGTCAGGACCTTGCGCGGCGGCAAAGCCTTGACGTGCCTGAATCCGAATCTCGACTTCCTCCGAATTCAATTCGACTTGAGTTCCTTCAACGCTCAAGATAATCTTTCCGGTCGATTCCTTTTCATGAAGCAACTTCGCGGCATTGGCTCCGGCAAGCGCCGCTTTGACCTTCGGCATGAGAGCACCCAGTTTCTTGCCCAAAAGCTTGAAATTCGGGAGCACGGAATACGTAATATATTCGTCGGCCCGGTCTATGAACTCAATCTTTTTGACATTCAGTTCTTCGGCCATGAGTTGCGTCTGTCCCACCATGTCTTCAAGGAGCGAAGCGTCTGTCAAGACGACTTTCACCCCGGCCAGCGGCTGCCGCACTTTGAGTTTGGCTCCCATGCGGGCATTGCGTCCGAGTGAAACAATTTCGCGAACGGCGTTCATTTTGGCGTTCAAATGACGATCGATCAGGGAAGCGTCCGCAACCGGGTAATCGGTCAGATGAACACTTTCGGCAGCGGCATCGCCAAAGAGTCCCACGGCAAGCTGCTGCCACATCCGTTCGGCCATGAACGGCGTAAACGGCGCAATCAGTCGGGCCAGAACGAGCAACGTTTCATAAAGAGTCCAATACGCGTCGGCCTTATCGAATGTCTCTTGGGAAGACCAGAACCGGTCTCGACTGCGGCGAACATACCAGTTCGAAAGGGAATCGACCAGCGCCGTGATTCGGGCACACGCCGCAAAATGATCATACGCGTCCATTCGTTCCGTAACGACAGCTATCGTATCGTTCAATTCGCTCAAAATCCAGCGGTCCAGTTCGGACCGTTTGCAAACAGGTCGCAGCGGAACAGTACCTGGTCTGGAATCATGGAACAACGATGCGTCAAGCTTTCCACCGGCCGCCGCAAGGGTCTTTGCGTCGATAACCGCTTTCGGATCGAAATGATCAATATTGCGATAGACCTCGAAAAACGAACAAACATTCCAGAGTCG
>JAQVID010000026.1 GCA_028695865.1 Thermoguttaceae bacterium
CAACTTCTTCCTGAACGGTGGAGACGGCGAATACTCCCACTTTAAGCTTGTTACGGTCAATTCGACGAAGGGCCTCCATCACGACATAAACGCCGGACTTGTCATCGGTAGCCGTTGCGGCAATACGGTTTTCCAGCAGTTCGCGATAGGCCAGTTCCATCGTGATACAGTCGCCAACGCGAACCAGCTTGGCGGCCGCTTCTTTGGACGACGCGCCGATATCGATCCACATGTCTTGAATTTTCGTGACCTTGTTGCGTTCCTCGTCGTGAAGCAGATGAATCGGTTTCTTGCCAATTACCCCGGGGACCGGGCCGTCTTGCGTCCAAATAACAACCCGGGCACCGACGACGATTTGCGGGTCCCAACCACCCAGTGAGAGAAAATAAATAAAGCCGTCCGCGTCAATGTAATTAACAATGAATCCGATCTGGTCGCAGTGTCCGGCAAGCATGATTCTCAGCGGAGAATCAGGGTTCCTCGCGGCAATGACGTTACCGTGTACATCGGTTGAAACATGATCGGCAAAGTTTTTAACGTAGTCACGAACAACCGCTTGCACAGGTTCTTCAAAACCTGCCGGGCTGGGTGTCATAATCATTTTTTTGAAAAATTCTTTTGTCTCTTTAATCATTGTATTCCTTTCCATATCAATTTTAAATGTTCATGCAATATCGCCGTTACGAACCAAATTTTTTATTGTCACGGCGATAATTTTTCAAAGTTTGGCCTGTTTCGTTTCGGAATACTCTCATCATGTACTCGGCGTAAGCAAAGCCTGTTTCGCGAGCGATTTCTTTAAACGGCAATTCGGTCGTGGTCAGCAGTTCGCGTACCCGATCGAGCCGAATGCGAATGATTTCCTGATGAATCGTTCGTCCCAATATTAGCTTGAAACGATTCTCAAGGGCTACCCGGGAAAGACGAACATGCCGTAAAACGTCGCGCGGTGTAATTCCTGTGAACGCTTGTTCGCGGATGAAGCAGACCGCTCTGGTTACCCGCTCGTCGGCAGTCGCGATCATATCGGTCGATTGGCGTGTGACAATTCCCCGCGGCGAAATGAGTACGAACTGTTCCGGGCGATATTGCGGGTCGTCCATCATTTTTTCGAGTGTCGCCGCGGCTTCATAACCGACCGTGTCCGCGTTCAGATCCACACTTGTCAATGTTGGATTACACAGGGAACAAAAGCATTCGTCGTTTCCTATACCCGCTACAGCCAGACATTCCGGGACCGCTATGCCTGCCTGACGGCATTCACGCAGAACGTAAAACGCCATGTCGTCATTACAGGCAATCACCGCCGTTTGCGAGGGAAGTTGTTCAAGCCACAGTCGCAACCGCAAAAGAACACTGGCGTCGAATCGGTCCCGATTCTGAGTTGTTCCCACTCTTAAAATCGAAAGCGGCATTCCTGCTTGTTGAACCAACTCTTCAACGGCCTGAAGTCGGCGGTGCATCATGGGCAAATGAACGGTGTCACGATAACCCAGAAACGCGAATGAATAAAAACCACGTTGGCGAAAATGATCGAACAGATACTGCGCAACCATGTGATCATTGGGCCCAACTTGCGGAATATCAGGGCTTTCCAGTATGCGGCGCAGATCAATGGTCGGCAAACCTTTGTCGCGAATGGCGTCCAGCAGACGCGTGTCGTTGATTCGAGCGAGAATCCCATCGCCTTCCCAATGCTTCAGCCATACGGGCGGGGGATCGTTTTGACCCCGTGGGGTGTATTCGATTACCCATTGACCGTGCTCACGATTGTATTGGCCTATGCCGCGAATGACCGCCCGGGAATAGGCCCGGGTCGATTCCATGAGCACCGCAACGCGTCGTTTGTTTTTGGTCTGGGACATTTGTAAGCCTGTCAAATTTAATAATTCATAGCAATTTTGTAATATATTATATCAATTCCTACTTGCATTGGCAAGGGAGAGCGGGTAAAATTTTAGACGTAATATTTGAGCTGTGCTTGTTGGAGGAAAGATAGTATGAAAAATATTTATGTTCCGTAAAACGATTACAGACAAATACTGCATCATGTTTCATAGCAAGCCAGGAGTACAATCATGTCGCAAAATAAAATTGAAAGAGTATCCCCCATGCAGGGAGAAGTGCAGACTAATCCGATTCCCAATTATTATAAATGGTACATGTTGATTTTTCTTTGGGGAGCGTTCTTTCTCAATCAGGGCGACCGGCAGTTATTCAATAATGTATTGGGACTCATCGAAAAAGATTTGGGGTTCACTCCGAAAGAACTCGGTTTGGTTGTTTCCATTTTCACGATATGTTATGGAATTTTTGTTCCGATTGCCGGTTATGTGGGCGATGTCATTCAGAAACGACTGCTTGTGTTTTTGAGTCTCATGGTGTTCAGTGTGGGAACGCTTCTGACGGGGCTGGTTCCACACAGTCAGACCTTGCTTGGGTATTTACCGGGCGGGGGTGTGCTCTGGATGTCCGCCGGAAGTTTTGCGCTTGTTTTGCTGATCATTGTCCGGTCGATTGCCACGGGGATCGGAGAGGCCTTTTATTATCCGGGTGCCAATTCGCTCATTGGAATGTACCATCAGAAAACGAGGGCGACCGCCATGGCGATCCATCAGACGGCCAATTATACGGGTGTCGTTTTCGGTGGAACGATAGCGGCCTGGGTTGCGACGCAATATGGTTGGCGCAGTGCTTTTTGGTGTTTTGGTCTGATAGGAATTATTTGGGCGATTGTACTTTATCTTTCGTTCCGGAACGATCACCGCGACTTTGCGATTCTCTTTGACGACCGTAACAAGGCGGCAGCCCCGGCATCGCCGAAAGTTCCTTTGAGTAAGGCCCTTGCGGCGATTCTCTCGCGACCGACGTTTTATCTTCTGTCGCTTGCGTTTGGAGGAATGTGTTTTGTGAACGTTGGATTTTTGACCTGGATGCCGAAATATCTTACGGAACAGTTTGGTGTTTCGACGACTTGGGCCGCGTTTAACGCGACGTTTTATCATCACTTATTAGCGTATGTCAGTGTTTTTGCGGCGGCGGGCATCTCCGACTGGCTTTCGACCAAAGTGAAATCAATTCGTATGCAAATGGAATTTATCGGGCTCTTTTTTGGGACCCCGTTCATTTACTATATGGGAGCTTCGGAGAATTTGATTTTCGTTTATGTCTCGCTTGCTCTTTTTGGCTTTTTCCGTGGGGTGTACGACTCCAATTTGTTTGCTGCCATGTTTGACGTCATCGAACCGCAATATCGGGCGACCGCGTCTGGAATCATGCTTTCGGTCGCGTTCATTATTGGCTCGGCTTCGTCTTATATTCTGGCCATTCTGGCGGAACGAATGAATAATAATTTCGGACCGGGGCTCTCCTGGTTGGCCATTGCGTACCTGATTTCGGCCATATTCGTTTTGATTGCCATTGTCTTGTTTTATCGACGTGACCGCGCCGCGGCCGAAAGGACCAATTCATGAAATTGACCATGTTTCTCCCGTTCGAGCCGGACCACCGCTGGGAGCTTGCACGACAGGCCGGCGTTACCCATGCTGTTGTGAAGCTTGCCCCGGAACTGACCGGTCGAACACCGCCTTGGGATATCGATGTGCTTGCGGAAGCCAAACGCCGTTTCACGCAGGCAGGGTTCGTTCTGCACGGACTGGAAGGCGATCAGTTCGACATGAGTCGCATCAAGTTTGGTTTGGATGGACGCGATGAAGATATTTGCCGTTATCGGCAAATGCTCGATAACATGGGCGAGCTTCAGATACCGCTTTTGTGTTATAATTTCATGGTGGGAATCGGTTGGTTTCGAACGAAAACGGATGTGCTTGAGCGTGGTGGTGCTCTTACCTGTCGTTTCGACGCAAACGACCTTCCTCGGGAAAACAAAGTGCTCATTACGCCGGAAAAAGTGTGGGACAACTATAAATATTTCATTCAGAACGTGATGGACGCGGCGGAAAAGGCGTCGGTCCGAATGGGGCTTCATCCGGACGACCCGCCTGTTCCGTGTTTGAAAGGTTATTCGCGAATTTTCGGGACGGCCGCCGGCTACGACAAGGCGATGTCGCTTTCGGACAGTTCTTCACACGGCATTACATTGTGTCAGGCGAATTTTTTTGCCGCAGGAGAAAATGTTCTTGATTTGATTCAGCGTTGGAGTTCGCGAATTGTTTTTTATCATTTTCGGGATATTCGCGGCTCGGCCAACTCTTTTACGGAAACGTTTCACGATAACGGCGAGCACGACATGAACGCTGTCATAAGAACGCTTGTGCAAACCGGATACGACGGCCCCATCCGTACGGATCACGCTCCGAGTATGGCCACTGAAGGCGAGGCGACCGGATACAACATGTTGGGACACCTGTTCGCCATTGGATATTTGAAAGGACTGCTTGACGCCAATACAAACGGTTCAAAGACATGCGGCTCAAAGACAAACTGAAGGAACAGACCGAATAAACGATCATTCTTGTCATACAATAAGAAAAGAACACAATAAGACACAAGAGGAACAAATGAAAACTGCATTGGTAACAGGCGGCAGTCGCGGAATCGGAGCGGGTATCGCTTTCGCTTTGGCCGACGCCGGATTTCAGGTTGCGATTAATTACAATCGGGGAGCCGAACCGGCCGCGGCTCTTCAACAATCGATTCTTGCCCAAGGCAAAATTGCCAGGATATTTCAGGCCGACATTGGGAAGTACGACAACATTCAGCGTCTGTTCGACGAAGTTGAAAAAGAATTGGGCCCGGTTGACGTGCTTGTCAATAACGCGGGCATTGAGATTCGTCACCCGTCAACGGAATATGATGAAGCGACTTGGGATGTCATGATGAATACGAATCTCAAAGGCGCGTTCTTTTGTTCGCAACGGGCACTCAGAAGGATGAAAGATCGTGGTTGGGGGCGAATTGTCAATATTTCTTCGGTGCATGAAACGCGTCCGACCGGCAATCGCAGTATCTACAGTATCAGCAAAGGCGGCATGCTCATGATGACGCGGGAGCATGCCCGGGAATTCGGTGCGTTCGGAATCACCGTCAACAGTATCTCGCCCGGCGCTATTCGAACAGACCTGAACCGCAAAGTCCTTGAAGACCCGGCCTATGAGGCAATGGTGCTCAAAAACATTCCGGCCAATTATATTGGAGTTCCGGAAGACATTGCCGGCATGGTCGTGTTTCTTGCCAGTGACGCGGCCAGGTATGTCAATGGCGCAGCACTTTATATTGACGGAGGTCTTTCTCTGTGTTGAACCATCGTGTTATTCATTTGCCAAACCAGGCATTTGAGTATTCATGTTGTGCGGCCTGAATCCCCCCGTTTTCCGAAGGTAAACGGGGAGTGAATCGCCAAGAGTTTAGGCATCGGTAGTAAACAGGTTAATTTGAGTATTCATGTTGTGCGGCCTGAATCCCCCCGTTTTCCGAAGGTAAACGGGGAGTGAATCGCCAAGAATTGAAGAATCGGTAGCAAAAAAAGAAAATCAAAACAAAGGAAATGCAATGCGAATATTTTTTATGTTGATTGGATTGGGGATCGTCATGGCGACATTGTCGAGTCGTGGAGTACAGGCCGCGGATGAAAATCCCACGACGGAACAAATGCGGTACAAAGTCGAAGCCGAGCTCGAAAAGGGATTGGCTCTTTGGTATCCACGGTCGATTGATCAACGGGGCGGATATCATTCGATCTTCGATCAGGACTGGTCTTTGCAGCCGTACGAGACCAAAGGTATTGTTCAGCAGTCGCGTATGGTCTGGACGGCGTCGGAAGTCGCGTTGCGTCGTCCGGCGAAGAAAGAGCAATTCGAGAAATATGCCAGGCACGGATACAAATTTCTCCGCGATTATATGTGGGACAAAGAATACGGCGGTTTCTATTGGGAAGTCAAAGCAGACGGGCAGGCTTTTCTCACGGCCAATGCCGATATGAAACACGCATACGGCGAAGCGTTCGCGATTTACGGACTGGCCAACATGTACAAGCTGTCCAAAGACCCTGAAGTGCTCAAGCTTGCCCAGGAAGCGTTTCGTTGGCTTGATGAACATGGGCACGACGCAAAAAATCGCGGCTATATTGAAGCGTTTTATCGTGATGGAACCCCCATGCTTGCTCCGCCGAAGGAGCGACCGGAACAGGTCAAAGGCAAAACGCGAGAGCTTCTCGGTACGAAGTCGATGAATTCGCATTTGCATTTGCTTGAAGCGTTCACAGCGCTCTATGAGGTCTGGCCTGATGCCACACTCAAGGGCCGACTTGTAGAACTTCTCGAAATCATGCGTGACGTTGTTCCGACCTGGCCGGGTGCCATGCGTCAATTTTTCCGGGCCGACTGGACGCCTGCCGCGACTTATGTCTCTTTCGGTCATGATATTGAAACGACGTATTTGCTCGAAGAAGCCGAAAAGGTACTCGGTAATCCGTCTCTTGAGAAAACCGCGAAAGTCGGTCGTGCCATGGTCGATCACGCGTTGGAATTCGGTTGGGACAAGACCAACGGCGGTTTCTTTTACGATGGCGCGACGTTCGGACTTCCTGCCGACACAACCAAGTTCTGGTGGGTGCAAGCCGAAGGTCTCAATACGCTTCTGCTCATGCACGATCATTACGGCAAAGAGAATGCCGAATATTATCGCTGTTTCGTCGAGCAATGGGAGTTCATTGCGAAGTCGATTCTCGACGGACGATACGGTGGGTGGTTTCCGGTAACCGATGCCGACGGTTCCAATCCGCGCGGACTGGACAATCGCTTTTCGCAAGTTACCCGGGGACTGGAAAAAGCTCACTTGTGGAAAACAGCCTATCACGAAATTCGGGCACTCCTCAATGTGTCCGACCGTCTTGAATCCATTAGCAAAAAAAGGAGTAAGTAACATGTTATCACACCGATTATTGGGCCGGGCGATTCTGTCTGTCGCGGCAGTTGCGATTGTCGCGTCCCTGGCCGTGACATGTCAGGCCAAAGACACCAGAAAAGACCAATCGGGCAGCGGATATCCGTTGGACCGAAGCGTTATGAACGAAAAATATTGGGAGTTCTGGAACGACGAGGTTCAAAAGAAAATTGACGCCGATATTGAGAAGAATCGGAAAGCCGACGCGAAAGTTGAACTTCCAGGCGTTAAGCCGGGCAGCGATGTTACGGTCAAGCAGTTGACGCACAAGTTCCGTTTCGGAAGTAATATTTTCCTGTTCGGCCAATTTGATACACCGGAAAAGAACAAGGCATACGCGGACGCTTATGGTGATTTGTTCAACGCGGCTACGGTTGCCTTTTATTGGAAAACGCTGGAGCCGACCCAAGGCAAGCCTCGCTTTACTGCCGACAGTGAGTTTATCGCGCGACGGCCTCCTACCGATCCGGTGATTGATTATTGCCTGTCGCGCGGCCTCAGTATTCACGGTCACGCGATCATTTACGCGTTTCCCATTTGGGGACACCCCGAATGGCTTCCAGCCGACCGCAAGGCGATGGAACCGTTTTTCGAAAAGCACGTTAAAGAGCTTGCCGAACGATACGGCAATAAAGTTGCTCAATGGGATGTTGTGAACGAAAGCTATGATCAGTGCAATCGCGGTCTGGTGCCTGACGATTATGTTTATAAAACATTCCAATGGAGTGAGAAATATTTTCCGAAGACTGTTCGGTTTTCCTGTAACGACAGTAATCTTGGCTGGCCGATCAAGTGGTATAATCGTTATGTCGAAATAGTACGCGACCTTCGTGATCGTGGCGTGCGAGTCGATCTGATTGGTATGCAAGCGCACACATTCGACGCGGGGTGTCGCGCCATTGCCCAAGGCAAGCCGGTTCATACGCCGGAAAAGATTTACGAAATTCTCGATGCGGTTGCCAAGGCCGAACTTCCGATTCACATCAGCGAAGTTACGGTCGCCGCACCGACGAACGACGAAAAGGGCCGACAGATACAAGCGATTATCGCCAAAAATTTCTATCGTCTGTGGTTTTCTTACGAGAAATCCGATGGAATAACCTGGTGGAACGCGGTCGATGGCGGTGCCGCGGCGGGCGAGTCGTCATACTCGGGCATCTTTACTTCCGACCTTAAAAAGAAGCCTGTGTATTTCGCGTTGGACGATTTGTTCAATCGTCAGTGGCGAACAAACTTAACGATGAAGCCGACGAACAGTACCATTTCGTTTCGTGGTTTCAGAGGCAAATACCTCGTTTCCTGGACGGATACGAACGGTAAGCGTCAGGAAAAGAAGATTGAAGTCCAGTAGTTGTGAATCGGTCCCGGGGAAGCTCGCTCGCGATCCCGGGAAGGCCGCGATTCCACCGAGACACAGCTTTTACATTCCGCGTATTGCGGCGTAAAACCGCGCAAACGGTTTCCGTATGGCAGGCAGGGGCTTGCGCCGTCAGGCCGTACCCCTGTAATGCAATCGTCGAAATCGTATTGCGATTGCTAAAAAATCTAACCCCGCAGGGGACTTTTTGGAGTGCGGCGGCTTGCCGGCGATTTTCTGTGCGTTAAATAAGGGTAACGCGGGAGCTTGCTCCCGGTTCGACCATGACGCTTTGAAAGAGCCCCGGTTTTTACAATCGAAAAATTGGGTTTTACATTCCGCGTATTGCGGCGAAAAACCGCGCAAACGGTTTCCGTATGGCAGGCAGGGGCTTGCGCCGTCAGGCCGTACCCCTGTAATGCGAACGCGGAAATCGTATTGCGATTGCTAAAATAATCCCAACCCCGTTAGGGCCCGTATATGACTACGGCTTTTTTGCTTCGGGCTTTACATCAGCTTTTGGAGCGTCGGCCTTTTTTGCTTCGGGCTTTACTTCAACTTTTGGAGCGTCGGCCTTTTTTGCTTCGGGCTTTACTTCAACTTTTGGAGCGTCGGCCTTTTTTGCTTCAGGCTTTACTTCAACTTTTGGAGCGTCGGCCTTTTTTGCTTCGGGCTTTACTTCTTCTTGACCACGGATCAGATTGGAGAGCTTTTGCACTCCTTCCGGCTTGCCACTGAATGTTGCGCGCATGACATCGCCCATGAACGGAACGGCAACGACCATATCGCCGAATATCTCGGTAAGTTTGTCTTCCTTGAACGACAATTCTTCGGGCCGGGTCCATTCTATTGCTTTATCGCCGCGAGTGGAAACGATCATGAACGTTTTGCCAGGATTGGCAATATCCTGAATTTTCAGACCGGCAGGCTTGCTTCCGAACGGTGTGTCGGGAGAAGTAAAGACCTGGAACGTTGTTTTGGTTTTCAGTTTTGAATCCAGGGGCGAGACGTAAATCGAAGGAATCTTGTCGAGCAATTTGATATTATTGTCGCTGTTCCATGGTTCGTCGAGTTTGAACTGTTTGTAAAGGGCTTCACCTTGCGGGCCAAATTCCGGCAGAATCGCGACGCGCCAACTCAGGAGCGGCGTACCGTTCTTGTCGCGAATCGACGCGGGGGGATAACTGCCGTGCTTACTGTAATAATTCGTCATGAAGCGTCCCAGATTGAAAATCTGTTCGGAAACGGCGGCATAACGCTGATTGGCCAGTGCCTTTTCCATGGTCGCGTTAAAGTCTTTGAATACTTCGGAAAAGAAGACCGGTACATCCGGTGTATTGGCCAGTACTGCCGTAAGCGTCGTCTTGGCAGACTCCGTTCGAATGGATTTGACCAGTTTGTCCAAACCTTTGACAAAAGCAGGAACCTGAACTCCAGCCGGAGCTTTAATCGCTTGATTGGCCTGTTCGGCCATTTGCATGAGCGTGTTGCCCAGGGCCGTTTGCATGGCGGAAAGCGCCTCGGGATTTTTGCAATCGACGGCCATTTTGACCACGTCCTTACCGGCCGGGGCATTGGCGTCAATCGAAAGCAGGCAATATTTGGCTCCTTTGTGTATCTCGGTACCAAGCGGATCGGGATAATAAAGCGGCATGGCCATGGCCAGCGCATGGTCATAAGACATCAGGAACGCAAAATCGGTATGGGCGACATCAATACGGCTTGCCCGTTGTGCCCCAGGTCCCCGTTTGTCGATGGAGTCCATTTCGAAAAACTCTTTAACGTCTTTTCCGGGGCCGGTCACAAAGACGACCGACTTGTCGTCAGGAAAATGAAGAGCAAGGGCAATGTCGTCAACCTTGGCAACTTGCTTTCCTTCCTGATCGAGGGGAAGTTGAATCGGTTGCGAGAAGAGCAAGACTTCTTTGCCGCCGTAATTTTCTTTTTTGATCTTGTCCGGTTCAATTCCCTTAAACGCGAAATCGGACATTGCTTTGCGATCGACCGGAATCGTTTTTTTCATATAGACCGCTTTGGACGGCAAGGGCGACTGCGGACTAATGACCTGACCAGATTTCGGGTCAAGCAGAGGTACGACCGCGAATTTATTACTGATCAAAAGGGTGTCCATTTCCTTAAACTGTTGCCAGAACGGAATCAGACTTGGATTATTACCAAAGAATCGAACGACTTCTTCGGCACCGGAATACTTCATGAATCTCGAGGGCGCGACATATTCGACGAACCACGCGTTGGGATAAATCCACTGAACAGCAAGTTCGTTTTTCGGACCCATCGCGTCCAGGTCAGACGCAGGAACCGAATGAATCTGCTCCAAAGCCGGGTTCAATGCCGGAAGCGCAGGACCGGCAGGCCCCGCAGGAGCTCCGGAGCTTGCGTTTTCACCTGCTGGAGGAGCTTGCTCTTTTTGACACCCGACACAAGTCAACATCATCGAAACAAGAACGATACTCAATACGATACGAACGACACGAAACATTTTCATTTTATTTAAAACTTTCTCCTGATGGAAATTACTTTAGGAAGACAAGAACCTTGCGTTTATTGTCTTTTTATCCCTTTTTATCTTGTTGGGGCTTATGCGAAACCCGTTTGCCGCTTCGAGGACTCGTCGAGCCTTTTTGATCGCTTTTTCCACGACCAGTTCCGTGGAATTGCTCATCCTGCTTTTTTTCACCACGGTTTTTGCCCCGCAGGGTACCATATTTTTTCTCGGGACGCGGTACCGAATTGTCCACACCAACGGATTCGATGACATCGCTGATTCGGACGCCGGCGATACGTTCTTCGTCCCGCTTCTGAAGTTCGGCCAGTCGCGACTTTTGGCATACTTGCAGAATAACACTGGTATGCGCATCTTCAGGCGTTTCGCCCGGCGTGGTATATTCATCGAGTTTTCGCAGGGCCATTGACCCCATTCGACCGAAATGCCGCGCTTCGCCACGCTCCTGCACCCAATTCGGACCTTTGATCAACAAAAGCCGGTCAAACGCAAACCAGCACGGAGCAAACATTTCGAGCAATTTGTCCATTTTGGACACAGCCCGAACAACCAAAGTGTGAAATCGGTGCACTTTTACCAGGTCTTCACCCTTGGCATACCACACATTAAGACCAAGTCCCAGCTTGTCAATAATATCACCGACTGCCTCGGCTTTTTTGCGGGTTGAATCGCACAGTTCAACTGTAAGGTCAGGCCGAAGAATGGCAAGAATGATTCCCGGCACGCCCCCTCCGGTCCCGACGTCAAGTATGTGTTCTCCCTTTTGCAGAAAAGTCGCCAAACGGAATGAATCAAGAACGTCGCGGGTTACAAATTTTTCAAAATCAATATGTCTGGTGAGATTGATTTTTTCATTCCAATTCCATAGTTCTTCGCAATAATCTTCAAGTTGTCGTGTTTTCCTTGGCGAAAACGACATATCGTACTTTTTGAGTACGGCGGCAAGCGACAAAGGCGATGTTTCACTCATTATATATAACACCCTCCATGAAAACAAAAAAGTTGAGATGAGCATGAAAGCAAATCTAAAAACTGTCCACGTGACTCATTATAATCGAAAAAAACGGTTTTGTCTGTATGACCTGACGAAATTACCTCAATTTTGCAAGCCTTTTTACCGAAAATAAACATAAGTTCTGCTGTTGTTGCAGTTCATGTTTTAAAGGTTGTTCAGAAAGAGCCCGGGAAATCAGGAAATCGCATCTCATGAAAACGTCGCAAATTACCCAAAGAATCCTGTTGGTCTGTTTCTCTGTTTTGCCTTTTTTGAACAAGTCGCGCAGATACCGCCAAGTATACATTACTTTTTTTATTTGTTTTTTCTATCTTGTCTTTTTTGCCTTGATTTGTGCCTGTCGCAGCGAAGAAGTTCAGCTTCCGTCAGGAACAGCGGATTCTGTGGTCCGTCCGTCGCTCCCCAGTCCGATTTTATTACCTGCGTTTGCTCTGGATCGTTCTCCGTCGCTCACGAGCGGCGTCGCCTCACCGGCGTCAGTGCCGATGTTGGCGGCCAACGGTCCGGCTCCAGCGAAGAGCCATTCCGCCCCGCCGACTGCCGCACCGGCCGCCGCACCGACCGCAGCGTCAAACCCGCCGTCAACCGCCGCGCCGACCGCAGCACCGGCCGCCGTGCCGACCGCGGCGTCAACCGCAGCACCGACCGCGGCATCAAACCCGGCGTCAACTGCGGCGCCCGCTCCGACATCACAGAGTACGGGCAAAGTCGCTGGGGACAAGGCGAAAGCGGCAGAAAGTTCTTCTGGTCAAGGAATTGCTCATTCCGGATCAGCACCTGTGGCGACCAGCGGTCAGAACGGACTTGGTATTGACGACATTAATCAGTTTCAGAGCAAAACGTCGACCGTGGGCGAATCGAGTGAGCAGTTGAAAGCCAAAGCGAAAGCGAAAGAGAGTGCGCCGTCCAGTTCGGACGAGTCTCACCGTCGGCTTGAGGAACAGGCAAGCGCTTCTCTGGAAGACTATTGCGAAAATACCGAAACGGCGTTGGCCGCCTGCTTTGACTCGTTCGCTCCTTACTTCAGACTGTTTGAGAGCTATTCGCCCATGGTTCAATGGACAGGACACCTGAAAGAGTTGTATCAAAATATTTTC
>JAQVID010000604.1 GCA_028695865.1 Thermoguttaceae bacterium
CTTCAATGTTCGGTGATTGTTCCCCGTTTACCTTCGGAAAACGGGGGACCTCCGGCCGCACAATCCGAAAAACCAAGTCATACCTTTTTTTTACCGATTCTTCAATGTTCGGTGATTGTTCCCCGTGGTTCCAAAAAATCTGTGAATGGTTACGTTTTCCTAACCTGTAAGCTTGACATGGGATATTGGGGCGGGTATACTTGCTCTGTGGTGCATTTTGTTACAGGCGTTTTGTTTCCTTCCGTCAAACTTAGGGAGTTTTTTATGCGACGATTTACCTCTGTAATCTTTGTGTTATCGATTTTATTTTTCGCTTTTAGTACAATACCTGCGGCAGCGGACATCTTCAGTGTAAGAGTTATTCATGTTTCGCCAAACGGTAATGATTTGGCCTCCGGGACGAGCAAGCAACCGTTTGCAACCCTCCAGCGAGCTCAACAAGAGGTACGCCGATGTAAAGCCAAAGGCAATTTACCGAATGAGATTAGAGTCTTTTTGCATGAAGGAACGTTTCGGCTTTCGAAACCGCTCCAGTTTACCCACGAAGATTCCGGAACGCAAGCTTGCCCGATTACATGGCAAGCGGCTCCGAACGCCAAAGTCCTTATCAGTGGGGGACGTCGTATTGAATCCTGGAAGAAATATAATGAACATTTGTATGTTGCCGATGTGAGCGGCTTTGCGACAGAGACGTTTTTCCCCGGCGATTTTCACGTGGACGGCAATCGTGCGTTTTTAGCCCGCACGCCGAATTTCGGTTCCTATTTTTACACGAAAAAGGTATTGAGTGAAAAGACCCCGGACGGTCCATGTCATGGTTTTAAATACGATATGAAAGATATTGGCGATTGGATTAGCGAGCCCGGCCTTCGTGTAATGCTTTATCAGCACTGGTCCAATTCGCTCAACAAGATCAAGTCGATAGATCGCAAGTCAGGCGAAATTCGGTTCGAGCGAACGTTGGGACGCTATGTGCCGTCTCCCGCGACGCGATACTACGTGGTGAATTTCTTTGCCGCGCTCGATGCGCCGGGCGAATGGTATTACGACCGCAGTAAGCAGAAACTGTTTTATTATCCCCGGCCTGGCGAAGACATGACAAAAGTCAATGCCGTTGCTTCGTGTGTTCAAACGAGTCTGATTGAAGTCAAAGGCGATTACAGCGCGGGCAAGCCGGTCCAATATCTGGCGTTTGAGAATTTGTCGTTTGAGAATACGCGGCCGAATTTCGCCGACGACTATCCGCACAGTGTTCAGGGAGCCAATACGCAAATCGGCGCGTTTGCGGCGGTTGGTATGGAGCATTGCCGAATAGAGAACTGTGTCTTTGCCCATTTGGGCGAGCATGGTATTTCGCTTTGGGACGGCTGTCACCATAACGTGGTCAAGCACAATCGCGTTTACGACTTGGGGGGCGGGGGAGTTTATCTTTCGAAAGAATCGCCCAAGAGTACGTCCGACGCGTTCATGACCTCGTATAATACAGTCGAAAACAATTTCATTCACGACTGCGGATACCATTACGCGGCGGCTTGCGGGGTCTTCATGGCGGGTTGCTCCTGTTATAACAAAGTGTTACACAATGAAATCTGCAATACGTATTACACTGGGATTCACGCCGGTTGGAGTTGGTCCGGAACCGACAAAGCGTACACACACCACAATGAATTTGGTTTCAATCATATTCATCACATCGGTTGCGGTGTGATGTCCGACCTGGGCGGCGTTTATTTCCTGGGTATTTCCACCGGAACCGAATTCCATGACAATCATATACATCATATATCCCGATTTCGCCGCGGCAATGAAGGTTACGGCGGTTGGGGGGTCTATTTCGACGCCGGCAGCTCACGAATTCACGTCTGGAATAATGTCGTTCACGATACTTACGACGGCGGACTTCATCTGCACTGCTATGCCTATCCCCGGGGCGACGTGATTGAAAATAATATTTTCGCCTTTTCGGATAATGGACAACTTATTCGTAACGCAACGATGGAACCTGATACCGAACTGCACGCCAAACTGTCCCGAAATATTATTTACGATTCGACCAATATCTTGTATTACGGCGGCAACTGGCGCAAGGACAGCAAGTTCAGTACCGACTACAACTGTCTGTGGACGACTTCCGCGGAGGCTCCTGTTTTTTCCGGCCGAACATTCGAGGCCTGGCAAAAAGACGGTAACGATACGCACAGTATATATAAGGACCCGCTTTTCGTCGACGCGGCCAAACGCGATCTGCGACTGAAGGAAAATTCGCCCGCGTTTGCACTTGGCTTTAAGCAGATCGATATGAGTAAAATCGGCCTCTACGGCGATGCCCCTTGGGTCGCCTTGCCGAAGTCGGTCCAACCGCGAGCGACAGAAATCGCTGTTAAACCGCCGTTTACCGGTATTCACGATTCGTATGAAGAGTATGGAGTGGGTGAAACGCCGGAATATTCTCACGCGTTTGAAGAAGGGGAAGCCGGAACGGTGCGAGTCGTTGCCCAAGAGGGAGTGAACGGCAGTCAGTGCCTCAAGTTTACCGACGCGTCCAACTTGAAATGGCAGCACGATCCGCATTTGGTTTATCAGCATATGTATCCGGAAGGCAAAATCGCCATGTCGTGCCAACTCCGTTTTGAGCCCGGCTCTCTGCTGGACTATCAGTGGCGAGACTACGACGGCAGTTCGTACGTCACCGGTCCCACATTCAGCGTTTCGTCCAAAGGAGTGTTGTCGGTTGGCGGCAAGAAGTTGCTTGATCTTCCGCCGAGCCAATGGATAAAATTCGATGTTGAGTGCCAAAATGGAGCCAAAGCCAATGGTCTGTGGTCGCTGAGCGTAACCTTGCCCGGCAAGGCTCCGCAGGTCTTTAACAACCTGTCCTGTGAGCCGAAATTCAAAAATCTGACCTGGGTCGGTTTTATTTCGGTCGCGAACGATACCGCCGTGTTTTATTTGGACGATTTTGATATCCGGTTAAAGAAGTAAGCACTCTTT
>JAQVID010000605.1 GCA_028695865.1 Thermoguttaceae bacterium
TGTATCAACAATAAGAAAAACATTGCTCTTGCCATGCATAACATGCAAGACAATAAAAAGACCATTCCGTTCTTCCGCACGTCCCACACCAAAAAAGTTCGCTCTGGTACGGTTGTTGCGCCTAACTTTGATTCCGGTCTCGTCAACTGGCTCTTCCAGCTCTTTCCGTACATGGAAGCCAACAATGTTGTTGATGCCTATGACAACACAGCCAATACTGGCGGAACCTTGGCGAAATTCCAACTTCCGTTCGCTCATTGCCCAAGCCGTGGAAAGCAGGAAGAGGATCAGCTTTCTTACGTTGGCAACTGCGGCAAAATGGATGGTTTGATTGATATAACCACTGGCAAGTGCGGGGACCAAACCAAAAACTATGGCGTGATGACTGACGATGGAACAAACAACCATGTGGAAGCTACCAAATGGCCCAAAAACGGTGGCAAAGAAATGAGTATTGACGATATTATCGATGGAACGTCCAATACAATTTATATCTCCGAAAACCTGCAGGCTGGTTCCATTTGGTCGACGGAAGAATTTCAGGTCGGGTTCGTTTATCCTTCCTTGACTCGTACAGAGTATGCCGCTACGACAGCGGGAATTAGCAACTCTGACCCGGGAAGTGACTGCGGAGCTTATGCCGAAACACTTGACGCGTTGACCTTTGTGGACAATGGTTCTCTCATAGATGCGACCGGTACCAAAACCAGAGTGACTACAAACGATACCACTTATGCCGGAGTTGCCCCGATGAAAATTGGTCATTGTGCCAACGAACTGCAAGGAAAAGCTTACGCATGGCTTACCGCTCGTCCGAGTTCGTACCATGCCGGTTCGTTCGTCGTTGCTCTTTGCGATGGCAGTTGCCGCACGGTGAGTTACACAGTCGAACCCAAGGCATTCCGTCAGGCGATGTGCCCCAACGACAAAAAGATTGGTATTGCCACCAATTACAGCGTTTCCGATCTCTAATCGTATCTGAAACAGCTACCCGATTCGGGTCTTGAACACACAAACCGCAAACGACCTCCATGTTTGCGGTTTTTTTATGAGTGTATCGTCTTTGCTCCCTGTTCTTCGAATATGGAGAAGTTGTGCTTTCAGCCCAGGAAGCGGCTTCGATTGTATTCGTACAAAAAGACACCAACGGAAACGCCCAAATTGAGCGAATCGACGTTGAGATTCATCGGTATCACAAGTTTTTCATCAGCCCAGGCGATTTCTTCCGCTGAAAGGCCGTCATATTCGTTTCCGAACAGGAAAAAAGTCTGCTCTGGCCACTGTCTTTTCGCGTAAAGAGACACTGCCGTATCGTCCAGAACCGTTGCGTACAGGGTCATTTCAAGGGACCGACGCAACAGGGCCAACTCTTGTCCCAAATCGACCGCCTGAAAGACCGGGACCTGTAAGACTCCACCCATGGAGACTCGAAGGGCCCGACGGGAAAAAGGATCGCAGCATTGTTGTCCCAAAAGAACTCCCTGCGCGTGAAGCGCCGCGGCACTCCGAAAGGCCAGACCAAGATTGTCCGGCTGCGTTGCCCGGGGAAGAACGACCCAGGCACCACGAGTCGAACGGTCAGAAGCCAGGACTCCTTGAGCGCAATCGGGAAGAATCCGGGATTGGCCCAAAGCAAGTATGCCCTGATGAAATTCGAAACCGACTATCGTCTCCATGGCGGTGTTGTCGTCGATCATGTACACAGGAATATCGCAAAGCAATTCGCGGAACGTACACCGCTGCCACGCGGCGCTTGTCACGCAAACAGACTCAACCGGCCAGGGCGAACGCAAAAGACGCTCGACGACCAGTAACCCTTCGGCAATAAAAAGCGACTGCCCCCGAAGGGTTCGTTCACGCAAGTTCCTGTAAGGAGCCAGTCGCGGATCGTCTGGCCCGTTTGGCCGTATGGGTTCATTCATATTACGTATGTCGCGGATAGGTCAGGTGAATTTACGGCAACGCTTTTTCGGCGATTTCGGTTTTCATTCTGGCGATAAAATCGGCAATCGACATCGTTCCCAATTCGCCTTGTTTGCGATGACGAACGGCAAGCGTTCCGTCCTCTTCTTCCTTGGCTCCAACAACACACAGGTAAGGAACCAAATCGAGCCGCCCATCACGAATCTTGGCCCCAATTTTTTCAGGTCGCAAATCGGACGTAACACGAAGCCCCGCCGCTTTGAGCTCTTGTTCCACCTTTTTGGCGTATTCATCGAACTTCTGACTGACCGTCGTTATTCGCACCTGCTCCGGCGAAAGCCACAGCGGAAACGCCGCCGCGAAATGCTCTATCAGAATTCCGGTAAAGCGTTCGAACGAACCAAACGGAGCGCGGTGAATCATGACCGGCTGATGCGGTTTATTGTCTTCGCCAACGTATGTCAAATTGAATCGGTCAGGACAGGGAAGATTGTAGTCGAGTTGGACCGTCCCGAGCTGCCAGCGTCTGCCCAAACAGTCGCGAACGATAAAGTCGGCTTTCGGTCCGTAGAACGCGGCTTCACCCTCAACGATTTCCAGTGACGGAAGATTCATGCTGTGACACACACGTTCCAAAGCCGCCTGGGCCTTACGCCAATTCTCCGGGTCTCCAACGTATTTATCGCTTTCCCAATCGCGGAAACTCAGTCGCACTTCGTAATCGTTGAAACCCATCGTACGAAGCACCATGAGAGTCATATCGATACAGTTGCGGAATTCTTCTTCTACTTGATCTTCCGTGCAGAAAATGTGCGCGTCGTCTTGAGTAAAACCGCGTACCCGGGTAAGACCGTTGAGCTCGCCCGACTGCTCAAATCGGTGAACGTTCCCGAATTCGGCCAATCGCAACGGCAAATCGCGATAGCTTCGCGGTCGCGAATTATAAACCATGACATGAAGCGGGCAGTTCATCGGACGGAGTAAATATCGGTCGCCATCGTCCAAAACAATCGGAGGAAATTGACTGTCCGCGTAATACGGATAATGTCCCGAGGTCTCAAACAGTTC
>JAQVID010000606.1 GCA_028695865.1 Thermoguttaceae bacterium
TCGCCCAGTTCATCACGCAACTGCCTGGCTTGATTCCAGTGAAACAGAGCCGCTTTATAAAACGCGTCGGCTCGCGGCTTTGCGTTGAGTTTGGCTTTTGACGCCGAATTCGCGGAGTCCTCGACAAGATGATCTTCTCGTAGCCATTCGAATTGAATCATTCGACTGAAGTTCGAATCGTAATCTTTGGGCAATCGGGTCGAATCCAATTGGAGCTGCCGATATTCGTATCTCCACTGCCGGGGCGACTGCGCAGTTGGCGTACCCGGCTTCGTAAAAAACGCTTTTGACGCCTGAAAATTTTCCTTCTTGCCGTCCGCATACACAACGACCGGGTCCCAACGAACAGTCGCCGCTTCGGCATTCTCTTTGACCCCCCACACCAGATGACTCACTTCGTCGGGATACCGCGTTTCCTTCTTTTGAACAATGAAGCGAACACACTGCCCCTGTTTGACGTCGCAATGTAAAGCATAAGAGATTTTTGACTCCATTTCGGCGGTGAGCGTCGCGGTAAAAGCATCGACGTTACCGACACGTACAATGATCGACAAAGGGTCAGCTTGCGGACTTGTTTTCAGACGCCCCACTTCTCCCTTAAGCTCTATTTTGCCATCCCGTGGAGCGATAAAACATCGAATCGAACCGAGCCTGTGTGCCGCCGATTGCCAATCTTTGCCCACCCGGCAACGTGTTGCGTGCCAACTCCAGTAAGTTGAACCGGCATGCTTTGTATCGAAACTGGTCGTACCGAGCGTACCACAGACAAAAGGATTGGTATCGACCAACTCGATAAAACCGCTGTTGACCTCCCAGTTTATTTTAGGGCAGGAATCAATTGTCACTGTTTCAACCGCAAAGCTCGTACCCATTATGTACAGAATCAGAAACGCACACGCGACCAGTAATCGCGGAGCGTTTTTGCGGGTAAGAAGCGAGTTTCGGCAATTGTATTCGATGTAATGAAACATGTAAGCCCCCTTGTCTTGTCGTTGTTTTCATTCAGTGCAAAACATTATGACACCAAACTTTCATGTATTATAACACAGTCTGTACAAGTACGCAAGATAAAAAGAGAGCCGGGTACAAATTGGTACAATGATCCCCGGAACAAGTTTACGACCGGAGAAAACACCAGCAGATAACAGCGACTGTTTGCAATCAATGGCACAGAGACGCCAAGAGATTTTTTACGGATAAACGATCCATGTTTATCCGTGAAATTCGCGACTTC
The DNA here is from genome assembly GCA_028695865.1 of Thermoguttaceae bacterium. Taxonomy (GTDB): domain Bacteria; phylum Planctomycetota; class Planctomycetia; order Pirellulales; family Thermoguttaceae; genus JAUNBG01. The sequence continues at coordinate 1,235 of JAQVID010000606.1, forward strand.
TAAAAATGTCCGTGAACGGTTACCCTGTATCAGTGGGCAACTTTTTTGGCAGAGCGCAATTCGTTTCGGGCAGCGTCAACGGCGGCAGACCGGGCGAGAAAGAGTTCGTCCGTTTGGACCGGTTTGGCCATTGCGGCTTCCAACGCTTTTTCGGCATCGGCGACCTTTAAGCGATTGATTTCAACCGCTCGTTGGGTCAAAAGCGTTACGACATTATTGAGAACCTCAACGAATCCGCCCTGAACGAACCAGGTTTCGTTACCGTCTTTGCTCTCGATACGCAACTCACCGGCCCCTAAGCGGCCCACAACGGGCGTATGATCCAGCGCAATTCCATATTCGCCATCGTAAAGAGGAACGACCACAAACGTCGCTTCCTTTTCCAGCACCGTTTTTTCAGGAGTTACTACGATACACTTCATGAGGTCATATCCTGTTTATCCAAAGTTGATTTATACATTACCAACACTTCATTTGCCCTGATTCCTTGCCTGCCTGCCAAGTGAAAACAAAAATGCTCACATGACAAAACGCAAAAACTCATCAGGGTCAATTCAATACCGCTTCCACATCGACACACGGAAGATTCCACGCCCGGGCAACTCCCAAATGAACAATCTGTTTTTCAACAATGTTCAATCCTTTTTTCAAATCAACATGTTCGCGACATGCCTGCTTCCACCCTTTGACGGCCAGCAGAACGACATAAGGCAACGTTGCGTTCGTCAAAGCCAATGTTGACGTTCGCGGGAACGCGCCCGGGATGTTCGCCACGCAATAATGCAAAACACCGTCCACAACATAAGTCGGATTGGAATGCGATGTTGGTCGCGAGGTCTCAAAACAACCGCCCTGATCTATCGCGACATCGACGACGACCGATCCCGGCTCCATAAGGGAAAGCATGCTTCGCGTTAAAAGTTTGGGGGCTTTCGCGCCCGCAATCAAGACAGCTCCAATCACCAAATCAACATGGGGCAATTCGCAACGTATGTTGTGTTCGGACGATAAAAGCGTCTTGACGTTTGGCGGAAGAATTTCCGACAAATATCGCATTCGGGGAATCGAAATGTCGCAAATCGTCACATCGGCTCCCATTCCCCCGGCGGTAAGCGCGGCACTCGTACCGACGACTCCTCCTCCCAACACCAAAACCTTGCCGGGCTTTACACCGGGCAGACTGCCGAGTAAGACGCCTTTCCCGCCGTAAGGACGTTCCAGAGCGCGGGCTCCTGCCTGCACGGCAGCACGACCGGCAACTTCCGACATTGGCAAGAGCAGCGGCAACGAAAAGTCCGCTCTCTCCACTGTCTCGTAAGCAATGCAAATTGCTCCGGAATTCTTCATTGCCGCAGTCAATTTTTCATCGGCCGCGAAATGAAAATAAGTAAAAACAATTTGCCCGGGCCGGACAAGCGAATATTCTTGCTCTATCGGTTCCTTCACCTTAACGATCATATCGGACGCGGCATACACATCCTCAATACCCGGCAAAATGGAACCGCCAACCTGAACATAATCCTGATCGGCAAACCCGCTTTCACTTCCTGCTCCCGACTGAATATAAACGACGTGACCCAAACGAACAAGATCGGCAACTCCATACGGAGTCATTGCAACGCGATTCTCATTATTTTTAATCTCTTTTGGGACACCGATTTTCATGGGAACACTCAAACAAAGGGGGGGGCGACAAATCTTTTTACACCGGCCAAAAATTTCGTTACCGATTCTTCAATTTTCGTTTATTCC
>JAQVID010000607.1 GCA_028695865.1 Thermoguttaceae bacterium
CTGCCAATGGCGGCGACTATGGCGGCGGTCCCAATGCGAACAACGGCATATTCTTCGAGAACACATGTATCAGTTTCGCGAAGATCGTCGATGGTTTGACTCATACGTTCGCGTTGGGAGAAATTGCGCACAACGAATACCGCGGCTATTTCGCCTGGGTTCGAGGCGCCTATTCCAATCCGATGAATCACGCGATTATTTATGTCAGTTCCAAAAACGTTGAATGGGAATTGAATAAAATACGCAATCCGGAAGACCCAAGCGCTGCTTTGTATCGACAATTTTACAGTACAGGATCATTTTCGAGTCATCACGCCAGCGGCGTTAATTTCGCTCTGTGTGATGGCTCCGTTCGGTTTGTTCACGACAATATCGCTTTGAGTATCCTGCTTGGATATTCCAGTCGCAAAGGAAAAGAATCGGTCGAGCTTCCTTAAATTATTTCATGTTTCTACTGATTTTGCTTGATTTTTCGTGTGGTGCGGCCTGAAAGCTCCCCCGTTTTCCAAAGGTGAACGGGGGAATGAATCACCCCAAAAACTGAAGAATCGGTTGAAAAAAAACGATTTTGCTTGATTTTCGTGTGGTGCGGCCTGAAAGCCCCCCCCGTTTTCCAAAGGTGAACGGGGAATGAACTACCCAAAAACTGAAGAATCGGTTGAAAAAAAACTTTGGAAAGGCTAGACTTTTTTAAATGAAAATGTATAAGAAGACTTTTTTACGCTCGTTTCGGGCGTTTACTTTAGTGGAACTGCTGGTGGTGATTGCGATTATTGGTATTTTAATCGCGTTGCTTCTGCCGGCGGTTCAAGCTGCCCGGGAATCGGCCCGGCGCATGCAATGTACGAACAATATCAAACAGTGGACGTTGGCATTGCACAATTTTCACGATGTCCGCGGTGGTTTTCCGACATTTACCTCCTGGGTAAAGAACGATTCCTCGCAAACAGAAACCTGTTTTTCTGTCCATGCCCGTATTCTGCCTTATATTGAGCAGGGTAATTTCATGGACGGGATTGACTTTGCCGACTACGACTGGCGAGTCTATACGTTCAAATCGTCGATCAATACGAACTTGTATGACAGGCTTTTCTTTCCGTGTCCGATTCTGGTTTGTCCCAGCGAATCCGAATCGCAATATCAGGAGATTTCTATCCCGGGCGGCGACACGGTCCGTCAGGCAGGAACGAGTTATCGCTTCTGTTTGGGGAGTGGCGCGGGCAACGGGTACTATCTGTCGAGCTTGAAAAACGATGGTTTTATCCGCAACGTTCCGACCTCCATGAGTACGGTCATCGACGGTACAAGCAATACGCTGGCCATTTCGGAAAGTCTGCTTGCGTTCGAGCACGCGCCGTCGCAGCCTGAAGGCAAAGACTGGCGACGCATGAACGCCATTTCGAATTTGGGCGGAACCAGTGGCAACATCAACGACTACAAAGAAGCCGATCTGGAGTCGTATAAAACGTACGCGACTTTTTCGCAAGCCGGTTTTCCCTGGATGGTTGCTCGGGCGACGAATTCGGGCTTCGGTGCCTGGAAAGTTCCCAACGAGGAACTCCCTTCGATTTGGTTTCGGGGTCAGGAGCTTCTTTATTGGGGAGCTTCGTCCGAACATCGCGGCTGTGTCAATGCGGCCACGGTTGACGGTGCCGTTCATACCATAAGTGATTCTATTGACCGTCAAGTCTGGCGAGCTTTGGCCACTGCCGATCAAGGCGAAACCGTCAAATTGTAAGCGGTAGTCCTGTTATATTATAGTGAATGCCGCTGTGGTTCAGACACACCGGCATTACTTGATATTTCGCCTGGTGCGGTCTGAAAGCCCCCGTTTTACGAAGGTAAGCGGGGAGCACGTCGCCGGAAAACACTGAACTCCGGCAGATCATTCCGGCAGATCATTCCGACAAACAGACATGGCCCAGCACAACTTCAGCGGTGTCTGAAATGTTCTTGATGAAACGACGTTCTCTCGTCAACGCAAACGATTCCCTTAGGGAAAAGCAGGTTTGACCGTACATCCCTCGTCCTGTTTTCGCCTTGAGCCCTTTTCGTTTCTTTTACTGTAATTTGTCAATTTCATGGTTGGTTTTGACGAATTTTCCGAAAAATCCAAAGTTGACTAAAATTACCCCGCATTCTGTCCGATATAGGGAGTAAGGGTATTTTTCCCTATCACAGCTTGATTCCCTGTATCGGGACAAGGTGTGTAATATGTATATATGTGTACGATTAAATTGAGCGCGAACCTTTTCCGCTTCATACTCAATTTGCCGACACGGTATGTACAGCAAGGAAAGTACCAATAAATCCATCGCCAAAAAATGGATACTTTGGGTTCGATGGTAAACACAGGCAAAATAGATAGAGTTGCAAACACTCGTGGGGGATTTTCTTGCCCAAAGGAGTGTGTGCAAATAAACTATTTTTGCACAATGTACGTTTGTCGTTGCATAACGATGAATTATGGAGGGTTTCATGGTTGCGGTGCAGGCAGAAGTAGAGGATATTATGGAAGTCTGGAAGGCCTTTTTTAAGGATCGAGACTCCCAAGAACTACGAAATGAGTTGATTGAGCATTATTTACCGTTGGTACGATTTCACGCCGAGCGGTTACGAAAACGCCTGCCGGGCGAGGTTGAAGTCGATGATCTGGTTTCCGCCGGCGTCTTCGGACTGATGGACGCCATTGACGCTTTTGATATAAGTCGCGAGATTAAGTTTGAAACGTATTGCGTGCGCCGTATTCAGGGCGCGATGTTGGATGAACTTCGCAATATGGATTGGGCACCGCGACTGGTTCGATCACGGGCAAGGAAACTCTCAGAAGCAACGAAAGAGCTTTCTGACAGATTGGGACGCGAGCCCTCGCCGGAAGAATTGGCCGAACATTTGAATATGTCGCCCGAGGAACTCGACCGCACGGTTAAAGACGCCAATGCCGTCAATCTGGTTAGTTTGAATAAAAAATGGTACGAAA
>JAQVID010000608.1 GCA_028695865.1 Thermoguttaceae bacterium
AAATGAATCCATCGTCGGTCATTTGCGGTGGACTGAGCGTATTGATTTGCCAAAACGTTGTCAGTGGTTTTGCGTTGTTCCCCCGCCGTGTCGTGACTTTATCATAAACGATCAAAACGACAGGAACATCGTGTCGCTTCAAGTTCAGCCAGCGGAATGAGCGAATATATGATTGGACTTTGTCACTGTAGGCTGGTGTTAAATCAAGCGTGAATTCCGAGCGAAGCGGATGAAACGGGCTGGGCTCAATTTGCGACTGGATGAGTTTGCCTGTTTGGAACAGGGGATTTTCGAGGTAATCTTTCGGGGAAAGCGGGGTGGTTCTTATCCGGCGCTGACCGGCATCGTTCACCAGACGATCAGGAAATTTTTCATCGGGATCATAGACGAAAACGAGATTGTGAGCACTGGAGCCTTTATTGAAATTCATGTCGTAGGTCGTGCCATAAAACCCATAGACTCCCAAATCGCATGCCTGTTTACCACGATACCATATTTGAAACGCCCCGGCATCGGCGTGCTGATGATTACCCGAGTTGAAGTTGCCGCCTCGCAGTTCGACGACCACTTCGTTATTGTCCGGGTCGCTCGACAGTGGCCTTGTAAACCACTCGTCTTTCATCCAACCGGTGCGAAGTATCTGCGACGGGAAGATTGGCCCGGCGTCGAAACCGGTCGGAACCGTTTTAAACGAAGGGTCGGCTTTCATTTGAGGATCATTGAGCAACAGAAAGAGCGTGGAATTCCACTCCGGTTTTCCGCCGTTTTGCCTGAAATACTCGGCTTTCATGACGGGGTTTTTCCCGTAAGTATACATCATGAGTGCCGTAGACTGATATCGGAAGGTATTCACACCCCAGCGGTCGCCATCGTTGAACATCTCGCCTGTTGGTAATTGCATTTGCAGAAAATAATCGGCGACGTTGGTAATGTTGTCGTCGAAGACTCTTTTTCCGGACATGCGTTCCAGCAGAGAGGCGGCGGTTAAATCCCAGACAACTCGGGCCGTAGCGTAAGAGATTCCCTGATTATGACGGGAAGACTGATATTCAAAGGTTCGCATCGGAATCAGTTCTTCAAAAATACGATAGGCACAGAGGCGATACGGCTCAGGGTCCGCGTCGTAAATCGCAATTGCCATGGTTAACAAGTTGCGAAGAAGTTGTCCTTCGTTGCCGTGACCGTTGACAATATACTGCTTAAAGGGCGGCCAACTGATTTCCATTTCGCGAGCCAGTCGGAGCAAATTCTTTTCGGTCGTCCGTTTTTCTTTCTCTGTAAGAAGCGGATAGCACCAGTCATACACAAGCGACGCGGCATAAATCGCGGAACCTCGCTCACGTGTAATATCAAGAACATTTCCGAACTGTACCTTGTCGAGAAACACAAGCATTTCATCAACAACTTGCCGTCCGATTTTTTCATCGTTTGTCATCAGGTAATAAAAAGCCTTGTGTTCGAGATTCCTCACATAGTGCGTAAGACTGGACATGGCCTTTTGATTGTCAATGGAATACGACAAAAGCTTTCTGGGCTTGTTAAGGGCTTCCTTTTTGATTGCCTCCCAAACCGGACGATTTTCGTCTGTGTCAAGATTGGCTTTTACTTTTTGCAGATGTTCTGCGCGAACCCAAACGCGGGGATGTTCGTTTGGCGGAACGATTTCAGGCTTCCAGTTTCGGGCCTTTTCTGGAATGGCCACAGGCTTCCATGGAATCAGTTCAAGATAGTCTGCCTGGACTTTTTCGGGAAGAACGATTTCAATTGTCGATTTTCCTTTCGGCAGATCATGCAGACCAAATGGCGTTTTGGTTGCGATCGGATTATTCCAAGGCGCGAATAAAACGTAAGTCCGCCATGTACCGCCATTGATGCGAACATGAGTATAAAACGAATCGAACTTACTGGTCGCCTTGCTCAAAATACGTTTGCTTTCTTCAGGGTCAAGACCGACCGTCATCTGAACGCGACAGGCTCCGGCTTCGGGCATGTGGATTTCAAAGGTCAGGTCGGGTATGGTTTCCTCATTGACGTCGGTCTCCAGGGCAAGGCCTTGTTTGAGCATAACGCCTTTCTTTCCCGAAAACCTGTCTTGCGCGGTGACGATCGCGCGAAGGGGATTCAGTTGTGCTTTTTCCGCCTCATGGCTTACGGCCAGCAGTTCGGTCGTCGCAAATAACATGGACAAACAGAAAAAAGTCAAAAGAAATAATCGCATAGCGACCCTGTGCGCACGTTGTACACGTTCGGTAGTAAAGGTAAAACAATGTAAACTCATGAAATTTGCTTTCGTATGACAGTAATGGTTTTAAAATGGGAGGAAGATAAACGATTTAAACGTGATCACGAAGTACGATCACGAAGTACGATCACGAAGTACGATCACGAAGTACGATCACGAAGTACGATCACGAAGTACGATCACGAAGTACGATCACGAAGTTGTTCGCCCCGGAAAATCGCCTGTGACGCGTCGTGGTGTGTCAGGATTCCCTTTGTTTCTTAACCTGTTTTGAAATGATATCGATTCACCCGATTTTCCCCTTGCGCGGTATGAAACGTTCCCTGTGCGGCGGATGGGGCAAGGAATGCCCTTGGAAAAACGAAACGCCCTTGTCTAAAAGAATAACACATGGACACCTTGTTTTCAATATCAGAATCTCTGTTTATCTGTTTTTTTTCGGAAAGTACCCGGCTTTGTCCGCCAGACCAAAGATTCCTGTCCCGCTGAGTTTCTAACGAGATTGGCCTGTATTACACAAGAAAAATACATGAATGACGCCCCTGTATTCAGTTATGTACGATTGTGACCATGCGATTTTTTATAATCCTTATATCAGTTCAACAGGAGGATTGCAAAGTCAGAACAGGCCAAACCCGAGGGATTCAAGGATGTCGCTGGGATTCCACTGAACGCGTTCAGCTTTGGCGCGAAGAATGGACGATTTTCCGTCTATAAGTCGTAGAACGG
>JAQVID010000609.1 GCA_028695865.1 Thermoguttaceae bacterium
ACCGATATCGGCAAGCCGCCCGACCCGATTGATTTGAAACGAGGGTAACGAAGCGGCATAGACGATGATCGATTGCGTGTGGTCCTTTGCGTCTTTCGTTGAGATGAGACAGCGGTAATAATACGGTTTTTCTTCTGAATCGCGAGGGGCTCCGGGTATCGGAACCTGCTTGATCTGCGTGATTTTACCCCAAAACGGGTAGCGAAGATCGTTTGGGCTTTTTACGTCCGGAAAAACAGACTGCTTTCGCAAAAAAGCGGAGCGTCGTTCAGGGGGGAGTCCATCCCAAAATACAGATTGACATTGTACCCGGGCGAGTACTTGCAGCATGGTCGGCATGTCGTTGGGTAATTCGGACAGCCGGTCGTCCGTGGGCAAGGATTGGGGGTTGGATTCAGGACTTGGAGTTTTTTCTGATGCTCCCCAGACGCGCACTGTTCCCAAGCTGAAAGCAATGAAACAGAATAATACCAAACCGAGCGACGTCAGATTGGCAGCCGCGTCGTGATCCGCCAAGGTTGTTCTGTGTCTTTTCCGCCGGAAAAATCGGTAAACGAGCCAAAGGAGCACAACCAGGGCGACGCAAATTATTTTGACGTTCAAGTGATTGAGTGATTTTGTTGTCCCGGGCGGATCGCTCACTTCGCGAGTCGCGTTGTTTTGAGCATTTTCGAGAATCGAGAAATTTTTCGCGACGAGCATGGGGGTATTACGAAAATCGGTCCCATCATAGAATGAAGTTAAACGATAATATATTCCTGTTGCCTGAATGCGTTCACGTCGGTAAAGTTGATTTGTTTTGCCTTTAGTAATATCTTGTAGAATATTTTCGTTGGGAATGGAAAGAGTCCAGAGTCTGACCGGAATCTCGGTATTGTCGTCTAATAATACCCAGGTTTCGTAAAATCCTTGTATTACCCTGTTTGTGATTTGATTTTGCGGCTTGTGATGATCGAGGGAGTTTAAAGCATTGTTCGTGTCTAAAATGGGTAGATAGCGGGTTTTGAGAAGTCTTCCGCTTATTTGAACAGCCTTTCCGCGAAACGTTTTACTTTTGGCATTGAGAGCAATAAAACCAACTGGACCAAACGAAAGTACTTTAAGTTCGCTATCCTGTGTATTTTGCAGCCAAGAGGCCAATTCGAGCAACGTTTTTTGTTCTCCAGGAAAATAAAGGGGCAACCCGTCGGCTTTTCCCTGGCTTAAATCGGGTATACTTGAAGGTAATTTGGCAGGGGGGAGATTGGAAATTGGGGTGTTTTTTTGCGGTGAGACGTTGGGATATTCGGTTTGAATCTTTAAAATGGGGGAATCCGGCGACGATTTACTCTGTGCCGCGGGAGTTGCGGCTTGGTCTGTCGCGAAAAGAAACACGTTCCATCCGTTAAAACCAGTCGGAAAAAAAAGGAAGAAAAGGGCTATTTTGGCAAAATTGCGATTGATTTTCATCTTAATCCTCTATACTATTTAAGGGGAGGTTTTGCGTTGGCCCCCTTCCTTATCAGTTTAACAAAACATAGGATAATACAAAATACCCTATAACGATATTTCACGACTTTTTTTACGAGAATCCTTTGATGATGAGAATACAATCGGCAACTTTCGCTCTGCTATGGGTTCTTCTCTTTCTGGCCTGGCCGGGAACGAGTGGGGTTCAAGCCGCCGAAGACTGGCAGCGATTCCTCCGTGGTTTGAGTGCTCGCGGTTATCACGATGTCGCGATTCAATACCTGGAGAACTTTCGTAATAATCCTGATTGTCCTGCGGCGCTTGCGTCGGAACTTGATTTTCGAATTGGTATCCTGACGCTGGAAACAGCGCGCAAACTTCCCGTGGCCCAACGGGTCAATGTGTTGGAACGTTGTCAAAAGAGTATTGTCTCGTTTTTGTCGACCACACCACAGCACCCGGCGGCGGGCGAAGCGTGGGCTTGTTTGGCCCATTTGTATTACGATGAAGGAAAAGAATTTCTCAAGCAGAGCGAAAAGGCGTCTGAACCGGCGCAGCAAACACTCAAAGGGACTGCCCGGGAACAGTTCGTTAAGGCGAGCGATTATCTTGACAAGGCGAATCAGTTTGCGCTTGAGCAGGCACGAGCGTTTCAGAAGAATCAGAATAACGATGCGGCCGAAGCGCAGCAGGCGTATGCTTTTTATCTCAAGTCGAAAATAGAGTCGTCCAGTCTCACAGCGGATATTGCCCGGACCTGGAACAAAGATTCGGACAATTACAAGACCGGTTTGGCGCAGGCACAGACGGAGCTTCGTGCCCTGTACGAGAAGTATATCAATTACGCGGGCGCCTACAATGCCCGATATCTTGAAGCGATCATTCTTGACGAGCTTGGCAAAACGGACGAAGCGATTGGCGTTCTGTCGCAGTTGGCGCTTACGGCATCGGATCCGGTTTTAAACGCGCTTAAGACGCGAGCTCTGCTGGCACTGGGAGAAATTTTCGAGAAGCGTCACAAGCCGGAGGAGAGTCTTAAGTTTGCGTCCTGTTTTTACGAATGGAAAAATACATCGCCCTTGCCCCAGGAGTATTATACCTCGACTGAAGGCTTGAGGATACATCTCATGGCAGCCCGGGCATTTATGCAATTACAAAGAGAGCAGGCAACGGATCGGTCCGGTTATCTCAAAATGCTCAAGGCCTTTTTCCCGGAGCAGAATACGCCGTTTGCCCGCATTGTTTTGGCCGGTTCCCGCATGAATGAATACACGGTTGAACTACTGCGTTTCGTTCGTTCCCAGCGGTCGTCGCTTGCGGTGGAAGCGGAAAAACTTCTTCGAGATCCTTTGTTTGGTGGGAAAGAAGAAGTCGCATCCGACAGCGGGACGACGCTGGCCAACAGTTTTGAGGAGGCCGCGCAAGGGGCCCAACGTCAGTGGTCGGCTCTGCTTGACGAAACGCAGGGGAGTAATAAAACCGACCTCGCGGCCAATCCGTCTGAAGAAAAACTGAAC
>JAQVID010000610.1 GCA_028695865.1 Thermoguttaceae bacterium
GCAGGGCCGGAATCTGCTTGATTACATGACCCAAACGCTCATCCATTATCTCCATGGTACCGCTGCCCCGTCGCCAATTTATTCCTGATTATCCCAATTTTCATATTCTGACCGTGAACGGTTACGTCCGATTTATGCCGACTGGTATCGAACCTGGGGCGACGATTCCTCTTTATTACGCAAAAAGCGCTGCAGGATATCCACATCGGATATTGTATGTGAACTGGCGCTTTCCAATGCGCGCAAGAACTATCTCTTTGTGACCGCCACAGGAACACTTCCGGCCCCTAAAGATTTTGACAAAGTCTCCTGTGGTCTTCCGCTTTCCGACAAACAGCTTGAAGGCATTTCGGACAAGCCGGTCATTGTTACGGTCAAACCTGTCGGAACGAGTTCGAGTCGCTCGGCGCAAACCGGCGACAATATATTTCCGCTGGCGCATCTGCTGGTGGCCGGCCGAGAGACACTCGCCCCGGAGTTCCGGCTTGCGCCGCTGCTTTCGCGTCTGTCGGGCACGAAACCGGTCGTCGAATACCGGCTTCGCGATTCGGTTCTTGCGATAATGGAACTTCAGGCCAAAGAGAACGCGTCTCAAAAGGAATCCGCGGCAAAGAAGGAAGCGGCCAAAAAAGTCAGCGCCGCACCGGAAAAGGTTATACTTGCCGGAACGCGTTACCTTATTTCCCTTGGTATCTCGAACTACAAAAACAAGATTTCCTCTATCACTAACGCGGCCAACGATTCGGAAGTAGTGCGATCCTGCTTTGTCGATCATTGTTATGTCAACCTTGGAAATTCGATTTGTCTGTCGGACTCCTCCGTCGACAATTACAATCTGAACAATTTGTTCTGCAACTATGTACCGAAGCTGATTCGCCCCGGCGATCCTGTTTTCATCTATTTGAGCGGGCATTCCGGCAAAGTCAAGCCGACAAAAAATCAGACAGTCGTACCGGGCGATGTTTATTTTGTACCGCAGGATGGCAATCCTGACGATCCGGAAAAGACCTTTCTGAAAATGTCTACTTTCGCCTCGTGGTTGAAAAAGAATTATTCGAAAAATCCGGTCGTCTTGATTCTCGACTTCTGTTGGTGGGCCGGTTCGGATAAAGAAGCCAATCGCACCTTGTTTGCTCCTTTTGCCGGTCTTGACAATGTAGCCGTTATTGTTCCTGACGTTGCGTGGGAGTCGTCGGGCACAGACTCGCAGAGTCTGTTGGTTCAAGCGCTTTGTGAATCCATTCAAAACGACCATCCGCGGACGCACAAGGACCTGTTTGAGTCCATGAAGAAGAAATACAAGGAGAAAGTTTCAAAGGAACATAAAGAGCCCGGCAACCTGTTGTTTTTCAACTCGATGAAAAAGGACCTTATTATCGTTCCTTAAATCGGACGGATCAGTAAATCCGGAGGAAATTCAGGGCGATGGGCAAGCATGGTTCAGGATCACCAAGAAACCCTGCCGGCAATCGCCCGGTTTTTGAAAAAACAGGAATCGGATCATTGAAATAAAATTAAGTCGCGATTGGTTGACTTTTTGAGATTTTTATATTATACTTTCGGCATTCAATTATTTCATTGATCCGTCAAAGACTTGAAACAGTGGCTGGACGGGTCCTGTGTTGAGAAAAACATGGTGAGCATTCAGATTAAATCGGCAAGATGAGACGGTTTTGCCGGATTTTTCGTTTGATGGGCATTTTATGCGTCGGAAGAGGGAAAAAGAGCCTTTTCACATCAGTCAATGACAACAGTATACCGTCGATTCGGACGGGGGAGAGTAAAAGATGAAAAAGAAGAAAAGCCGCAGAGCACTTTGTTTGGTTTTCTTTTTGGGCCTGACCGTGCTGTCGGTCGTCTTGTCGGCAACGCTTTACGGCAGAACCTTGCGTTCAGGGAATCCGGCAACGGCCCAAAAGAAGACGGAAGAAGGCACACACAAGGCAACAGAACGGACGGGGGCGGAATCGTCCAAGATGTATCAGGCAGCGGAAGATTCGATGCGGCACGCGGAAGCGGCACTGAAGTATTACCGCGCAGGCGACTATGCCATGGCGCTAAGAGAAATCAATCAATCTCTTTCCCTGCGTCCCAGTTCGGTGAATGAACAGTTAAAGCAGTCGATTGAGAAAAAGTTACGAGGTGAAAGCAGTCCCCCTGCAACGGCGGATACACCGCTTTCAAAACCGGAAGGCGGTACCATGGGACAGGGACAACGAGCGGGCCAGAAGAAGACGCTAACCATTAAGGGCATTGATTACACATTCTGCTGGTGCCCGGCAGGTACTTTTACGATGGGTAGCCCGGAAACGGAAGAAGGCCGTTCTGATCAGGAAACACCCCATGAGGTAACATTGAGTCGCGGTTTTTGGCTTTTGGAGAGTGAAGTAACGCAAGCGATGTGGGAAAGCGTCATGGGAAACAATCCGAGCAAGTTCAAGGGAGCGAAACTTCCGGTGGAGCAGGTGAGCTGGACGGATTGCCAAGAGTTTATCACGAGGCTGAACGCGGAAAGTAGTGAGTTGCAAATGCGCTTACCGAGTGAGGCGGAATGGGAATACGCGTGCCGTGCGGGTACAAGCAGCCCGTACAGTTTTGGAGGAGAATTAAACGGAGACAAGGCGAACTGCAACGGTAATGATCCCTATGGTACAACGGAGAAGGGGAAATATCTGAAACAAACACGTGAGGTGAAATCCTATTCACCGAACGCGTGGGGGTTGTACGACATGCACGGCAATGTATGGGAATGGTGTCAGGATTGGTATGATAAGGAGTACTACAAAGAATCACCGACAACGGACCCAACGGGTCCGGAGAGCGGCTCGAGCCGGGTCTATCGGGGCGGGGGCTGGGGCAGCATCGCCTGGGGCTGTCGGTCGGCGTGCCGGTACGGGGATGATCCGGGCTACCGGCCCAGCTTCTTGGGCTTCCGCTTGGCCTTAAGTTCGGCAAGTTCCAGCAG
>JAQVID010000611.1 GCA_028695865.1 Thermoguttaceae bacterium
AGGAGCAAACGTCTTCGTCTCTACCGACCAAGGTAAAACGTTCTCTCGTCTTGGTATTGCAAGAGTACCGCAAAACGCTTATGTTTTCGACGAGCATAATTTAATTGAGAAAAAGGACGCTTCAATTTGGCTGTTGGCTCGAACACGATACGGAATCGGCGAATCGTTTTCCTTCGATCACGGCAAAACATGGACCGAGGTCGCGCCGTCCAAAACGCTTAAACATTGTTCCTCCCGATTCTTTATTCGACGACTTCAGTCGGGAAATCTTCTTCTGGTGAAAAATGGTCCGGCTGATCGCGACGTGGGGCGATCGCAACTGACCGCCATGATTTCCAAAGACGACGGCAAAACCTGGAGCTCCGGCCTTGTTCTCGATGAACGATCCGGCGTTTCCTATCCGGACGGTAATCAGGCTCCGGATGGAACCATTTATGTCACGTATGATTATTCACGTTACGACGCCAAAGAAATTTGTGTTGCCCGATTCACCGAAAGTGATGTGAACGCGGGCAAAATCATCACGCCGTCGAGCCAATTGAATTTGATTGCCAACAAGGCGACCGGCAAGCGAATTCGCATTCTGTCCTACAATGTCTGCAATACCAAAGGAATGGACGACAAACGGGACGCCCAGCGCGTTGCTGATGTGATTATTAAAGCCCGCCCGGATGTCGTGGCCATTCAAGAACTTGACCGCTGCACCAAACGAAGCCAGGGCGTGGACGTGCTTGCCGATTTGGCCAAAAGAACCAAAATGATCGGAACCTATGGCCCGGCCATTGAATTTCAGGGGGGACACTACGGAATCGGCATGCTTTCGAAAGAAAAGCCGGTTTCGTTCAAGACGGTTCCGCTCCCGGGCAAAGAAGAAAAACGCTGTCTGCTCGTTGTTGAATTCGCCGATTTTGTCATGTGTTGTACACACTTCTCCCTGACACCGGAAGATCGCCTAACGTCCGCTCAATTGATTTGTCAGGAACTCGCAAAATGGAAGAAACCTGTCTTCGTCGCCGGAGATTTCAACGCGACTCCCGACTCCATTCCGGTCCAAACCATGCAAAAACAGTGGGCGACATTGAGCAGTGACGAGCTCACTTGGTCGTCGGTCAAGCCGGATCGGCGTATCGATTATATCTTTGGCGCATGGTCAAACAAAGTCGCTTGTGACGCTCCCGTTTGGCGACAGTCCATTCTGAAAGCAAGCGTGATCGACGAGAAACTCGCGTCGGATCATCGCCCCATTTTCGTCGATTTCAATCTCGGCTTGCTCAAGGGAAACGCCAGGTAATTTTTCAAATATTTCACGTTGTACCACAAAAGACTTTACGCTGTACCACATGGAAACTCATGTGGTACCGGTACCTGTTTGTTTTTTACCCTTGACGCAGACATTGCGTTCCGGTCCGGACCAGATTTCCACCGCGCCGACAACGCACGCTGATCGGCACGCGTCGCACCGGGTGCAAAGTGTCGGATCAATCCGGTGCTGCCGGTATGGAGTTGCTTCTATGGCGCCGACCGGACAGATTTGAGCGCAAATGGAACACCCGTTGCACGTATCGGCAATACGGTAGTCGATCAACTCGCGGCATTTTCCCGCGGGACAAATACCATTCAAATGGGCCCGGTATTCTTCGGCAAAAAAACGCAGCGTTGAAAGGACCGGATTGGGGGCCGTTTTCCCCAGGCCGCAAAGACTCCCTTGCTTAACCTTTTCGGCCAAATCGGCAAGTGTTTCAAGGTCGTCTTTTTTGCCTTTTCCCAAACAGATTCGTTCCAGAATTTCGAGCATGCGTCGCGTTCCAATTCGGCAGAAGGTACACTTTCCACAAGACTGTTCTTGCGTGAATTGCAAAAAGTATCTCGCGATATCGACCATACAGTCGTCTTCGTCCAAAACGACCATACCGCCGGACCCCATGATTGCGCCTACCGCCGCAAGCGATTCATAATCGACCGGTGTGTCGGCAAGCTCGGCCGGAACGCATCCGCCGGACGGTCCGCCTATTTGGACTGCTTTGAACTTGCGTCCATGAGCGATGGAACCTCCGATTTCCTCCACAATCGTGCGAATCGAAATTCCCATGGGAACTTCAATCAATCCGCCTCGCTGAATCTTGCCGGCCAGCGCAAAAACTTTTGTACCAGGACTGGTTTTCGTCCCGGCCTTCGCAAACGCGTCGCCTCCATGTCGAAAAATCCAGGGAACAAGAGCCCAGGTTTCGACATTATTGATTAAGGTCGGCTTCCCAAAAAGCCCGACTTGAGCAGGAAACGGCGGACGCACCCGAGGCATGCCACGGTGCCCTTCGATCGATTCCAGCAGTGCCGTTTCTTCACCGCATACAAAGGCTCCGGCTCCTTCTTTGATTTCCAGAGAAAAGGAAAAATCAGAACCAAGTATCTTTTCGCCCAAAAAACCGCGTTTCTCCAAGACTTCTATCGCGGCGCGCACCCGACGAACCGCAAGCGGATACTCTGCCCTTATGTAAAGGAAACCGTGCCGGGCTCCAACCGTTTTCGCCGCGATCATCATACCTTCGAGAATGCGATACGGGAACGATTCCAGCAGCATACGGTCCATGAACGCGCCGGGATCGCCTTCATCTCCATTGCAAACGACATATTTCACATCGCCCTTGGCGTCACGAACAAACGACCACTTGCGAAACGTCGGAAAACCTGCTCCACCACGGCCGCGAACGCCTGCCTTTTCCATTTCGGCAAGAACATCGTCCGGCGTCATGTCAAACAGCACATGACGAAGCGCCGTCATGCCTCCGTGGGA
This sequence comes from Thermoguttaceae bacterium, assembly GCA_028695865.1. Taxonomy (GTDB): domain Bacteria; phylum Planctomycetota; class Planctomycetia; order Pirellulales; family Thermoguttaceae; genus JAUNBG01. The sequence goes on from JAQVID010000611.1 coordinate 2,792, forward strand.
AATATATTCATCCAAATCAATCGGACTGCACAATCCGCTCATTTCGGTTGCCAAACGGACTTGCCGGTCCAAAAAAGTACAAACCGGAGCCGATTTCGTGTCAATCCGGCGGCTCTTGAGCGGCGAGACAAATTCGTCCGTCCAAAGAGACTCCAAAAACGACCGAAGTCG
>JAQVID010000612.1 GCA_028695865.1 Thermoguttaceae bacterium
ATACTCTCTGTAAGAAGAACACGGCCAACCTTTCGTGGGAAAGGAAAAATCGCCGTGAACGGTTACTTTTTGGGTAAGGATGCACCAGAGACAAGTTATCCCAAAATGATTCACGAAGCGGAAGAGGCCGAAAAAGAGATACTTGTCTGGTTGCTGAAGATGCTTTTGAAGCCGACGGCCGACGGTCTGTACAACTCGTGGCTTTCTTATGTACTGTATCACAAGGAATTTCGCCTGTCGGGTTTTTTGGACTGTTATGTCTGCGCGGCGGCGGACGCGGCAACCGAATTGGACACGAAACAAACCGGGCTGTTTACCGCGGAGCGAAAAAAAGGACTGTCCGAATTGGGTGTTGAAAATGCCCGAAATGAAATCGAGGCTTTTATCTCAATGAGCAGTGGCATACAGACCGAACAAATCGCTCCCTGGCTTAATAATGGTACTGAATCCGAGAAGACGGAACTGATTGCCCGCGTTGGCCGGGAAAAGTTGAATGTACTTCCCGCGGCATATTACGATGTTTATCACGAATTCTTTGTGTACATGACCGACTACGACCTGGACAACGAGGAATTGGATCATTATTTCAGAGATTATCGAATGGCAAAGCTCCATGATTTCGTCTCGCCCGCGTTGTATGAAAAAGCCGCGACGCTTGATGTGCTTGACCTGGTCGAATCACGTGATGTCTGTGTCCAAAAATATTGCAATGATCCGGATACCGCGTTGCTCTTTGTCGACGGTTTCGGCGTGGAATATGTCCCGTTATTGTATGCCTTGATGACGAAATATATTTCCTCCTGTGAAATATGCCATGCAAATATTCCTACGATAACGGAGACAAATGCAATTCAGTGGCCTTCAGAACGTCGAATCGACCCCATCGACAGGGTTGATAAAGTTGGTCACTTTGGCAGTGGTTCCGGCAAGTCGGTTGCTTCCAGCTTGTATGCTGTTTTAGACGTCGTCGAAAGGATGATATGTCCTTGCGTCATACGCGGTTTGAAAGAATATAAACGCGTTCTCCTGACGGCGGATCATGGTTCGTCAAGACTCGTTGTGACCGCGCATAATCAGGGCGTGTCGAAGAGTCTTGTTCTGCCGCCCTCGGCAAGGCCCGCCGACTGGCGTTATACGCAAGCCATTCCAGGGCAGCCTGTTCCGGCAGGATCGCGAGCCAACTTCAGCGAAACTTACTGGGCCGTCTGCGGATACGACCGGTTCCCGCAAAGCGGAGGTCGTGAATATGAGGTTCACGGCGGTATCACACCGGAAGAAGTACTTGTACCCGTTGTTTTGTTCCAAAACGATGGTCAACACCTTTTCGGCAAGAAAAAGACCGCTTGTAAAAGTGAATTTGCGCTTGACACTGTTTTTGATGAATTTGATTTATAAGGACGATATGAATGCTTGACACAGAAAAATTACGTACCTGTTTTCCGCACTCCACGGTATATAAGGACCAGAAGTTGGTCAGTACATTCAAATCAGCAGCAATTCCTGCCTTTTTACGTGATTGGATTCTGCGTAAAAAAGCGGGACCGGATGGACGAATTTCCGACGTCGACGAGTTGAGTAAATATTTCAAAAAACTGCTTCCGCAACGAGATGAACTTTTACAACTCACCGACGCTGCGCGTACCGAGGGAATGACTCGGCAGTTTCTTGCGCGTATCGACATTCAATTTAAAACCGATAAAAATGAAGTTACTTTCGCCATTCCGGATTTGGGAATCCAGTCTAAAGATACCCTTATCGAAGATTATATTTGGGATCGAATCAAAGACGACGTTGTTCGCACAAGTGGCGGTTGGGGGCTTATCCAACTTGGTTATGAAGCACCGTCAGATGATCGCAATAAAGGAAAAATTACTCTTCTGAAGTTTAAAAACTTCTGTCCCTATATTATTGATCTTGCCGCTTTTCGACAGGCTCGTGAGAACTTTACTGTTTCTGAATGGTTGGACGTGCTCCTTGGCGCAATTGATTATAATCCGGAAGGATACAATGACTGGCTGCAAAAACATACCATGCTTACCCGCCTTCTGCCTTTTGTCGAACCGCGAATCAATCTTGTTGAGCTTGCTCCTCCCGGAACCGGTAAATCGTATCTCTTTGGTACGGTTGGCGGGAAGTATGGCTGGCTTGTAAGCGGCGGTAATCTCAGCCGTGCCAAACTGCTGTACGACGACAAAACAAAACAGGACGGATTGATTGCCAGATATGATTATGTCGCTCTTGATGAAATCCAGACAATGAAATTTACAAATCCGGAGGAAATACGAGCTGTGTTGCAAGCATATATGGAAGCGGGAGAGGCAACTTTTGGCCAAAGGAGAATCATTGGTAAGGCAGGTATTATTTTGCTGGGTAATATCCCCGAATCCGATATGAATACCTCTTCAGACATGTTTCACTCACTCCCGGAGGTGTTCCACGTCGCCGCCTTGCTCGACCGCTTTCACGGATTCATCGAAGGTCGCATTATTCCGCGAATGGATGAGTCGCTCAAATTAAATGGTTGGGCACTGAACACTGAATATTTCTCCGAAATATTACATCTGCTGCGTGGTCAGGACGAGTGCATACGCTATCGCTCCGTTGCGGCAAAACTGGTCGATTATCCTCGGGACGCCGATACGCGTGATACCGAAGCAATATTACGGGTTTGTACCGCCTATCTGAAACTGTTGTTCCCACACGTGACGACCCCGGACAAAATTGACCCTTCCGAATTCAATATGTATTGTCTTGGTCCTGCCGTTAAAATGCGCGGTATCATTCGGCGGCAGTTGCAGATGATCGATCCAAAACAATTTGGCAATAAACATCTTGCCGTGTATTCCATTCGTGACGAGTATAAAAACAATACTCTCCCGGGAGAGAATAATAATGGTTAAACGCGTTATACTCTGTCAATACTGCTCTTCCACACTTGATAAGGACGCGATTGGCCTG
>JAQVID010000027.1 GCA_028695865.1 Thermoguttaceae bacterium
GTCTGTTTCGACAAACGAATGGGACAAACGAACAGACTTGGCGTGCTTGGAAAAGACGCCTTGCAGACGCTCCTTCAGTAGTCCGGTCATGATGAGAACAATGATTTCTGTGACAGCCAACGAATGTGACAAACGCTCGTGACCGGCGACAATCGGACCCGTTTTGCTCATCAGCCTCATTCGGAGCGACTTTTCTTGTTCTTTGTCCCTTGGCACAAGAAAATACAACTTTTTTGCAAGCATTATCAGAATATTCGGCAAGCTCCATTTACAACAATCCTTCCTTGAATCCCGGCTTCTTATCGCGGCCAGGGCGGTACAATACAGACGCAACAGACGCCAGGCCCTTTTTTCTGACTTCTGAATCAATAATCATGTGTGGATTGACCATTACATTATTATCAAGATATTATCATCAGCAAACATTCCTTGCGGCATATGCGGAACCTGTACATTTTTTTCGGTTACGCAGAGTGCACGGATGAGGCGGATCGCTAAATCTTATTACAAAATATGGTTATAAAATGATGAAAGTCATACGAATTTTAAGAAATGCCACTACTCCCGTCGCAAGGCAAATATGATATAATTGATGATATGGAACAATTATTCTCACAATTGGTTGTCGTCGGTGTGGGACTCCTCGGCGGCAGTATTGGTCAAGCGGCCCGACAAGCAGCGATTGCTTCAGGCGTTGTGGGATTGTTTCGCTCTCGTGCCTCCAGCGAAAAAGCCTTAAAATGCGGGGCGGTTGATCATGCCTTTTTTGAGGTTCAAGACGCGTTGTCACATGTAACCCAGAGTGCGCAAACATCGCAAATCCCAATGTTGCCGCAGTTAATCGTCATATGCTCCCCGGTCGGTATTATTGCGCAGCATATTTGCGATATCGTATCGTATTACAAAAACTTGCCCCCCGACTCGGCGCGTGTCCGTTGTCTTATTACCGATGTCGGCAGTACGAAGGCGCAAATCGCGGCTTCGTTGGAAAAGGAGTCTTTTCCGCCCGGAGTTGCTTATATTGGTTCTCATCCAATTGCGGGAAGCGAAAAGTCCGGGGTGGAAGCTGCTCGGGCGGATTTGTTTGAAGGCAAGACGACCGTTCTGACCGATTCGGTTGCCGCGACAGACGAAGATGTTGCTTTGGTTCGGCGATTTTGGGAACGATTGGGAAGTCATTGCCTGGAGCTAAAGGCCAACAGGCATGATCAAATCCTTGCCCGAACAAGTCATTTACCGCACGTTCTTTCGGCGATGCTTGCGTTGGCGGTCGAAGAAAAAGAATACGAGTTGACCGGCACCGGTTTTGCCGATTTAACCCGACTTGCGGGAGGTAATCCTGAAGTATGGGTTGATATTTTGCAGTCTAATGGTCAGGCCATTTGCCATGCCATAGAAGAATTTCAAACGTTATTGTCGAAGTGGAAGCCGCTTCTTGCAAGTGGCGACCGCGATCAAATCATCACTCTGTTAAAGGAAGCGAAGAAGAAACGCGATGCTTTGGGAAGTTGACATTTTTGCTGCTCCGGACCAGCCGGACGTCATTGGGAAAGATACTGCCGCAGACGCCAAAGACCTTGGCCTGTCGGAAGACCTGCAATTGGAGTTCGCCCGGGGATACCTGATCGAAGGCAACTTGACTCAAGAGCAAATTGAAACGGCGACGACCCGCCTTTTGGCCGACATGGTCGTTGAGCGTCCGGTCATTATGCAAGTTCAGATGGGCGCGGATACAAGTTGCTCGCGGTCGGGTAAAGTCGTTTACGTACTCCCCAAGCCGGGTGTAACCGATACTGTCGCGGACAATGCCAAAAAAGCGATGCGTGATTTTCAAATTGAGGCAGACGCCGTTCGCACTTTTAAAAAATATTGGATTCAAGGTGCGACCGACGATGAAACCAAGCGGCTGGCCCAAAAGCTCCTGGCTAATGATGCTGTGGAACAGACTGTATTCGGGGCGCTTCCGTTCGATCATTTGCAGTTCGGTACTCCTTACAAATTCAGTCTGGTTCTGGTAGGCATTCGCGCAATGAGCGATGGTGAACTTGAGGCGCTCAGCAAAAAGGGGCAACTCTTCCTCTCGCTTACGGAAATGCGGACGATTAAAGATTATTTCGTCAAGCTCGATCGTGACCCCACCGACATCGAATTGGAAACAATCGCGCAGACCTGGAGTGAACATTGCAGTCACAAGACACTTGCCGGTCGCATTTCCTATTCCGGCCCGGAAGGGAATTTGACATTCAATAACATGCTCAAAGAGACGATCTTTGCCGCAACGGTTCAGGTACGCAAGAATCTCGGGCCTCTCGATTTTTGCGTGAGTGTATTTTCGGACAACGCAGGTGTTGTTACGTTTGACAAGGAATACAATGTATGCTTCAAGGTCGAGACGCACAATCACCCCTCGGCGCTGGAACCTTACGGCGGAGCCAATACGGGTATTGGCGGCGTCATTCGAGACCCCATGGGAACCGGGATGGGAGCCAAGCCAATCTGCAATACAGATGTTTTCTGTTTTGCTCCGCCGGAGTTTGAATCCAGCGATTTATTCGCCGGGGTTCTTCATCCCAAACGCGTGATCAAAGGCGTTGTCGCCGGTGTTCGCGATTACGGCAATCGAATGGGAATTCCCACGGTCAATGGAGCCGTTTATTTCGATCGACGATATTTGGGTAACCCGCTCGTCTACTGCGGCAACGTTGGGCTCATTCCGGTTGATCAATCGTTCAAGCACCCGCAAAGCGGCGATTATATTGTCGCCATGGGCGGACGTACCGGACGCGATGGTATTCACGGAGCGACTTTCAGCAGTGCCGAACTAACCAGCGAAAGCGAAACGCTTTCCGGTGGAGCCGTACAAATCGGAAACGCCATAACCGAAAAAATGATGCTTGATGTTCTGCTTGAAGCCCGTGATCGCGGCTTGTACAATGCCGTAACCGACTGCGGGGCCGGCGGGTTCTCCAGTGCCGTTGGCGAAATGGGGGAAAAGATCGGAGCCGAAGTCAATCTTGACGCCATTCCGGTCAAGTACGAAGGTCTGTCTTATACCGAGTGCTGGATCAGTGAGGCGCAGGAACGCATGGTCTTCTCCGTTCCAAAAGACAAATGGCCCGAACTCAAAGCGCTTGCCGAAAGCGAAGATGTTGAGACCGTGATTCTCGGCGAATTCAAGCCGACCGGGCGTCTGCTTCTGCTCTATGAGGGCAATACAGTCGCTGATCTCGACATGGAGTTCATGCACAATGGTCGTCCGCCCGTCGTTCGTCAGGCGGTGTATCAAACTGAAGCCGTGACGCAGCTTGTCCCGGTCGACGCGGCAGCCCTGCCCGGCCTTACGGTGACCGCCGCAACCAATGAGCCTGGCGATGTTCTGTTGGCGATTGTTTCATCGCTCAATGTCGCGAGTAAGCATTGGGTGATTCGTCAGTACGATCACGAAGTTCAAGGGGGAAGCGTCATTAAGCCTCTGGTCGGCGTGCAATGCGATGGCCCGGGCGACGCGGCGGTCCTTCGTCCTCGCGTTTCGTCGCGACGAGGGTTGGTGATTTCGTGCGGAATGAATCCGCATTACGGTGATTATGATACCGGTTGCATGACGGCCAGTGCCATTGATGAAGCCGTTCGAAACGCTGTTGCGGTCGGAGCCAATCCGGCAACACTTGCCATTCTCGACAACTTCTGCTGGGGGAACACGGACAAGCCGGAAGTACTCGGCTCGCTCGTTCATTCGGCTCTGGTCTGTCGTGAACTGGCCGTTGGATTTGGTATTCCGTTCGTCAGTGGAAAAGATTCGCTCAATAACGAATTCCGTCCTAAAGAAGAAGGGTTCCGTGACCATCCGATTTCCATTCCGCCTTCGCTTCTCATCTCCGCAATGGGACAGGTTGACGACGTGAAGAATTGCGTAACGATGGACCTCAAAGAGGCGGGCAACCTTTTGTATCAAATCGGCGAGACGAAAAATGAACTGGGCGGTTCGCACTATTCGCTGGTCAATTGCCTTCGTGGTGGACAGACTCCGACCGTTGATATTGATACGGCCCGGCGAACATTTTACGCGGTGCATCAGGCGATTAACGAGTCGCTTGTTCGTTCCGTTCATGACATGTCCGAAGGCGGCCTGGCGGTTTGCGCTGCTGAAATGGCCTTTGCCGGCGGACTCGGTGCCAAGCTGTGGCTTGAACACCTTCCGGTCGCGTCGGCCAACGAAAAGAATAATTTGCCTTTGGCCATTCCGGACGTTGACGACGAACTTGCTCAAGACGTTGTTCGTTTGTTCAGTGAGTCGAATTCCCGCTTTCTCGTTGAAGTACCGATTGACTGCTCGCGCCAGTTCGAAAAGATTTTTGCCGAGGCCAACGTTCCCCTTTACCAGGTGGGCAAGGTCGCCGAAGCTCCTGAACTTGTCGCGACTTCAAATGATGAACGAACTGTTTTACGCCTTCCGACGGCCACGATCAAAGCGGCCTGGCTCAAGGCCTTTGATTTCGGTGGCGAATACAAATAGTATTTCAAAGTCACAAAAAATGAACCTGTTCGACACAACCCTTATTTGACATAAACGGAAAATAGTAATATGAAACCGAACGTTTTGATTTTGCGTGCCCCGGGCACGAACTGCGACATTGAAACAGCTTACGCCTTTGAGCTGGCGGGAGCAACGACCAAACGAATACACATTAACCGGCTTCTGGAGAATTCGGCATTGACCGACGAATTTCAGATTCTTTGCCTTCCGGGCGGATTCAGTTACGGCGATGATATTGCCGCCGGTCGCGTTCTGGCCAATCAGGTACGACACCACTTGTCGAATGCGATCCATCGATTTCGAGATGCGGGCAAGCTGATACTGGGTATTTGCAACGGATTCCAGATTCTGATCAAGTCGGGTATTCTGTTGGCTGACGACGCTCAAGGAGCCGGAGCGACTCTGGCGTGGAATCGTTCCGGTATGTACACGGATCGCTGGGTCAATCTGACCGTAACAGGCGACAAGTGTGTGTTTCTCCGCAACATTCAATCGATGTACCTGCCCATTGCTCATGCCGAGGGAAAATTTATCGGTCGCAATGACGCCGTCGTCGATCAACTGGAGCATGAAGGCCGGCTTGTCTTGAAATATCGACATGATGAAAATCCTAATGGAGCCATGCGGGACGTTGCCGGACTTTGTGACGAGACCGGACGTGTCTTCGGACTCATGCCGCACCCTGAACGACACATCGACCGTACGCAGCATCCTCGCTGGACACGTGATCTTCGTGTTCATACCGATGATCCGGCAACCGCGGGCGACGGTATGGCCGTGTTCAAAAACGCGGTCGAATACTTCGCCTGAGACTCTCATCCCTGACGCATTCGGAAGCAGATATGGTTCGAAGCAGAGAAGCAGACGTGTCTGTCCGACGATATTTGCCGTCGTGAGTGGTCAACCCGCTCATGACGGATGAGTCTTCGTGCTCGTGCCGTGACCTGAATAATCGGTCGCGGAATTTATGCGCGAGCTTTCGCGAACTCTTTTTAACTCTTTTTTCTTTTTGGGAGGGGCCAAATATGAATTCATCTCAATTCGACGACATGCAGATTCGTCCCGAGTTTCAAAATCGCATGCAGGAAATTCGACGTCTCTATTTTTCGCGAAACGCGGAACTTTGGCCGATCTACAAGGACCCCGGTCTGCAACATATTCTTGCACACACCGCCGCCGCAAGAACGTCGGAAGAACAATTCGAGGACTATCCCGATCACGAACGCCTGCTTGAGGAAATTGATTGCGGATGTGATACGATCCGAACGGGACGCGTACCAGGTACCGATTCCGTCGATCCGCTGCTGCTCTTTTCGGCGTCGCTGTCGAAACAGTGGAATAATCCGGCCAGTGTGGAAAACGTCGTGACCATGCCGAGTGATCCCGCGATTTACGGGTGCATGCTCGCCATGATGGTCAACCCGAACCTGGTTTGCACGCAATACAGTCTTATGGCGAATCGTTTGGAAAAGTATATGATTCGCAAGATTGCAAAATTGGCCGGCTACGATCCGGCGAAGGCGGGCGGTGTCTTTACGCAGGGCGGTACGTTCTGCAATATGTATGGATACCTGTTTGGACTGCGCAAGGCCCGCAAAATTTCGGAAGCCAAAGGATTCGATTCACTCAATAATTACCGCTTCATTTGTTCGCAAGGCGGGCATTATTCCAACTACACGACCCTTTCGGTCATGGGCGCCAATATTGCCGAAAAAAATATTACCATAAAAATTGACTCGGCCAACCGCATGGATTTGGCTGATTTGGAACGACAACTTTCGGCTTGTTATTTGCTCGGATGTCAGGTTCCAACCATTATGCTCACGATGGGTACAACCGATACTTTTGGACTGGACCGTGTGCGCGAGGTCTACGAACTGGTTGAGCGGCTTCACGGCAAATATCTTGCTCAACGGGCCGCGGGACACAACGATAATCCTGATGACCTTTTGACCAGGCCCCACATCCATGTCGATTCGGCTATCGGCTGGGCTCTCATTTTCTTTCTTGATTACGATTTTGACCGGAATCCCCTTTGTATCAATGACCGGACACTCACTGAACTTCGGGAGACAACAGAACTGTTTCGCGATTTGAAATACGCCGATTCGTTTACGGTTGATTTTCACAAATGGGGCTATGTTCCTTACACGGCCAGTCTGGTCATGGTTAAGGACGACGCTTCCTTCAAGTCGCTGGAACACGATCCGGAATATTACAGTTATTTTGACCGTTCTGAAATGGTTCACACGCATTTGCAAAGTACTATTGAGGCTTCCCGCGGCGGAGGCGGTATTTTCGGCGCCTATGCGGCTCTTGCTTATTTGGGAATCGAAGGATTCCAAACCCTTATCGCCAATTCACTGCAAAACGCGTGTTACTTCCGCGAACGAATCGACGCCTTACCGCAAGCGATGCTCCTTACGCCTTACTGTCATGGGCCAAGTGTGACGTTCCGCCTTTACGATGCGAACCAGGTTCACGATAAACGCATGGAATGGAACCGCGAACTGCATTCTTGTGCTTCGGACGAAGATCGTCTTCGCATTGAGAAAAATACGCAATTTCATCGACACGCCTACGAGAGCCGTACACGCACGCACCTGTATACAAGCTGGATTGAATTCGCTGCCCATTCGCAATATGACGACGAAGGCAAATTCATTCGCATTCCCGGCGAAAAAGCCGTCTTCTTCAATCCGTTAACGACTTATGCCAATATCGACGCTTTCATGACCGAACTGACAAATCATTGAATCTTCAGGAGCAGTGCTCATTTTTACATGAAATGAGGGCTGCTCCCGTTTTTTACGGCAGTAAAATTTTGCGGCCTTCGTTCACTCTTTCAATCAATTGCTATTGTTTGGTATTGCCTGTTTCGGCACAGCCCCACAGGTAAAATATACAACGCTCCTTTATTGATTGAGAGTAAGAAGATGAAACACAGATTTGTCGCTTCGTCGTTGCTTTTGTTCGGTCTTTGTCTTTGCTTTGCCGGCGGGTGCGCCAGTGACGTTCCCCCAAAACAGCCTGACGCGGCCAGGCAGAAAGAGCTTGCCCTGCAAAAAGAATTGGACGAAACCAAAGCTTTTCTTGCCCGACAAGACCAGCAGAATCAAGAGTTGGTTCAGCAGCAGGCACTGTGGCAGAAACGCCTGGACGAACAGCGTCGCGAACAAATTCAGACCAATGACGGGCTTCTTGCCGCTCATACACAACTCCAATCGCGGTATGATGAACTCAAAAGCAAGTACGATGAAACAAAACTCGCGACTCAAACGCAGACAGTTTCGTTTCGTAAAGTCCCTTCGGTCACCATTGTTCCGAATAACAGTCTGATCGATACGGAGTTGAATTTCGACGATCCGGAAATTTTACCGGTACGCCGCGATGGAAGCGATCTCGTGATTGAACTTCAGGATCGGCTTCTGTTTGAGCCGGACGGGCCCAATCGATACACTGACAAATTATCTCAAAGCGGTAAACAGAGGCTGCGCAAAGTTGCCGACGAAATTTCGCGTTGCTATCCCAATGACGTCTATTGCATCGTCGGTCATCTTGACGAATCGATTGCGGACGAACGCGGAATGGATATGAGTCTTCAGTATTCCCTGCAAAAGGCGGCCGCCGTATCGAATTGGCTTGTCGGCGAAGTCGGAATAAACTCAAGTCGTTTGCAGGTGGGGGCCGAAGGAGCAACCCGCCCCATCACGGCAAATATATCGCCAGCCAACCATGAAAGAAACCGACGCGTTGAATGGATTATTCGCGCCGGATTAAACGCGGAACGTTAGGCAAAAAAATCGGCCGCTGCGGCGCGATACCGCAAGTTCTTGGAGGGTAGTACAACTTACTGCTTCCGTGCGGAACTCCCTGCACGGTTAATCGAAGCACCTGCGTAAAATTGTCCGCGGCGAGCAAAAGTTCAGTACTGTTTTCGATTGTCAAAACAGGGGTTCTCTTTCAACGCGTAAAGGTCGAACCGGGAACTTTTCTTTCGCATTCCAAAACGTTGCCGCGCTTCAAGCAATATGAAACGCGGCCCGTTTAGTACTTTCACATTACATTTTGATTTCCGCGACGGCGGCAAGGGCTTTGCGAATTCGCATCGACAGGTCGCTCAAGTGAGAACGCGTGAACGTATCGAGTTTGGCGTTTCCTTTGGCAACCGCGTCAATTCGCTTGAGATCGGTCATCAGTGTTTGCATGACCAAATCTTTTATCTCGACCGCACCTGCCGAATCAATCGTCAGCGAAATACCGCCAAGATTGAGTGTGGTTCCTTTATTGAGCATCTTGTTGATCAGATAGTGTGTCCAAGCTTGCTGAAGACTTCGACGCTGGGAAGAAATCGCCTGACGACTCGTTGTGAAATTCCCTTGGTCAAGCGAATCAAGTTCCGCGAAAATCGAGTCATTGATCGACTTGAGCAGTTCGATGGTCGTGTAGACATCGGTCCCTGGTTTGGAGCGAATACCGGAATCGGCCAGGCGGCCAACCATATCGTTCGAAAGCAGTGACATAAACATGACTTTTTGCAATGTTAAGATCGTATCGTGAATTTCCAGATCGTAACGACTCGGAATCGTTGAGCCCCAATGTCGCCATCGGTTGGGCGCAAGGTAATTGTAAAGTTGGGGCGGTATCTTATAACTGTTTTTGCCGAACACTTCTTTGCACAACAGAGCGACCGCTTCACGCTGTTCCTTGGCGGAGACGATCTGGAATGGCGGACGAGCGTTCGGGTCGCCTTTGAAATCCCGATTGACGTGCATGCCGCCCACATAGCCGGAGACCAGCGACATGGATTGATAGTGCGCCGCAAGCAGCATGACGAATCGCGACATCAATTTGCAGTAGCTTTCGCCGTCCTTTACAATTCGCTTATCCAGACCAGGCAGAATCTGCGAAATCAGCTTCACGCGAATTTTAGCGTAATCCAGCGGGCTGGCTCCCAAATCGAACTGATTGATCAACGGGTCGTTGCCGCCAAGATAATCTTCATCCGTCGCGTAATTGAGCGGACGACTCGACTGACGCGACGCAATCTTTTTGAGATCGTCCAGTTCGGATTCCGTGCCTTTGCCGAACGATTTATATCCATACTCAATGGCCCAATAATCATATTCACCCAAGTGATAGGAGTAATAATAGTCACCCTGTTTAGCCCCTTTGGGCATGATGTTCGCAGGCTGATAGTCCATAATCGAACCGACATAACCATACTTGTTCGCCTCAGACCACGAATTGATCGCTTCGAGTGTATTGAGTGTACTCAACTTGAAATTATGACGCAAACCGAGCGTGTGACCAATCTCGTGCGTAATGATCATTTGCAGACCTTGACGAATCAATTTCTTACGCTCGTTCTCGTATTTTTCCTTTTTCACTTTGGCGATTTCATTGACGTCAGGCTTCTTGTCTTCAGATTTTTTGTCTTCCGTCTTCTTGCCTTCGGCCTTTTTATCTTCGGCCTTTTTTGTTTCTTTATCTTCTGTTTTTTTGGCGTCAGACTTTTTCACATCAGACTTTTTGGCCGCAGTCGACTTGCCGGCCGACTTGGCATCGGACTTGGCGGCAGACTTGGCGGTGTCCGGTTTCTTTCCGTTGGCTTTCTTTTCATCCGGCTTCTTTACGGTTGATTTCTTCGCGTCGGATTTCTTCGCATCGGTCTTCTTTTCTTTTGCGGCAACAGTAGTGATATCGTGAGGGGCACTGTCGTTACCCGCTTCCATTCCTTCAAGATCGATCAAATCGGCTTCTTCCGGATTGCTTGCGTTGAATGCAAGTGTATCAAAGAACATCGTCGCAAGTCCAACCTGCTGCGAATAAAAAAGAGCTTCGTCGATAGAGGTCGGAAGAGTTGTGCTCTCGCGCTGGGCCGTGTCGGTTTGTTGCTCGAACATGCGGGTAAAGACCGGGGAGACAAGAAACTTTTGCGTTAAGTCTTCCGGCGTCTGGAGTTCGAACGCCCGATTCCAACTTTCGATGAAACCGACGTCAAGCAAAATATCGGCGTCGAGAATTTCTCCGGTCAGCGGATTGATTCGAGACGGGCCAATTGCAAAGCCCGCATTGGCGGCGCTCCAGCGAACAGTATTATAATTAATGTCTTCCGGGTCCCAGGTATCGTTGTCTTCCTGCTGACGAACCTCAATCGCGTTATAGAACCCGGCCGCCTCAAACGCTTTGTTCCATTCGAGTATGCCGTCACGAATCGGCTTGCGGTAATGGAACGGAATCGATTTTTCCAGCCAAAAAACGATTGGCTTTCGCGGAAGAGACTGCTCCGCGGAAGACTCCAGTTTTTGTAAATTCCAACGATTGATATATCGTATGAAGTTATTGTCGTCCGCGTTTCGGGAAAGATTTTTTATGACCGTATTGAAATATCCCACTCGTTCATCCGCCAACCGCGGCTGATAACCAGACGACGGAAGCTTGCTGATTGAGTAGTGAATATTGATCGAAACGCCCCGGGTATCCATGACCGTTTCCATATGCCCGCGACCTCCTCCGGAATACGTCGCCGCAACCTGAATTTCCATGTTGTCTTTGAGCGGTTTGAGCTTGGCCCAGGTTGAGCGATCCCGGGCAAAAAAGAAGCCGGGCAACGCCTTGGACGAAATCATCGGAAGGTCACTCATGAAAATCGACGTCAAATCGACGATATCACCCCCTTGCGGTCCTTTGGCTATAATCGGCAGACTATATAGAATACTGTCTGAAAAACCAATGGCAAGGGCTTTTGCTTCAGGCGTTCCTGGATTGGCCTGGTATCGGAAGTTACGACGAACAATTTGAATCCGGTCGCCTGCCTTGCGGAATTGCCAAATCATGTCGTCGCCGAAGTCCCAGGACCATCCGCCCAGCAGTGGTGCCTCGCCGATTCCTTTGGCAATCGATATAATAATAATGAAGTCCGTATTGAGATGAGAGGAGGTAAATTCGGCGTACAAATTCTCTTTTTTCTGATACAAATTCAATAAACCGCAAAGAGGCGTTGCTCCGGGCGCGAATTTGGAAAATTCAGGCAGTTTAGGCTCCGTGGCTGCCGGCGATTCCGTAGAGGCCGTTCCGGCTGGCTTGACGACAACAGGAGTACCATCGGCGTTTTCGGCTCCAGGCCCTTTATCTGACGCGGAGGTTGAGTTGGCAAAAAGCACGGGGCACAAGGCAAACACGAGCAGTAACTGGATTGTCCAAAGCGAAAATTTCTTTATCATTGTCTGTTCCTGAACATATTCAAGGGGTTTCTTCTGAGACAGAACCTATTATCCCTATTTTAACACGAACAACCGATGTAACCAGTGTAAAATATCTATTTTGTGAAAAATTTGCAAGAATAGTCCCATCCGGCTCTTTTTTTTATCGGACAAGCATAGAATGTCTGTAAAAACGGGAACTAGCTCTCATTTTTAATTACGCTAAACGGCGAGAACTGTTCTCAATGCAAAACGAACCGACAGGTTTGTTTGTTAACCCATCGGTTCGTTTGTGTGTTTACGGAAAAATACTCATTCGAAAAGTCTGTGTAAAGAACAGTCTTTTCCGGCGGCAGGAAGACTCAATTGGACCACCAAGCGTCTTTTTCGAATACGGCAGGGACTTGAAGCTTACCCAGGTCGGCGTTTACCGCAATATTATTGCGAACAACCGTCCAGGGATCAATCACAACACCGCCGGTGACGGCAATATAATCACCTTGGCGATTGACCACTTTGACAAGGGAATCGCAATCAACTTGAGCGGGGGTGGGATAACCGGGGGTTACGACTCCGGCCTGACCATTGAATGCGTCAAGGGAACAGCCCGACTTCTGCGGTAGATTCTGGAAATAGACCAAAGCGACAACCAGCGCGATATCCATGCAGTTCTTCGCTTCGGCAAAAACGGGCTCGGAAACGGCAAGTTCCGTAAAGCATTTGGTCATCATCTGAGCCCAGCGCTGGGCGGTAACGTCTTTTTTGGTCGAAACGCTGCGATTTCCCGCCTGATCAAAATATTCGCGTTCGGTCAGCGTACAAATTTGTGTATTGGCGACTTTCCACACCAGACTTTGGGTATCGTGTTCCAATGTTCCATATTTGGGTTCCATCCAGAAACGCGGGGCGTAAGTCGTGTTGCCGCTCTTTCGAATCATACTCGTATAACTCTTCAGAGAGCGAACCGGTGATGCGTCGA
>JAQVID010000613.1 GCA_028695865.1 Thermoguttaceae bacterium
GCCAGGGAGTTTTTGAATTGGGAGCCGGTTGAGAATTTGGAATCGATCATTCGCTCTGTTATTGAGGACAAGAAAAAAGTATTGGGCTTGAGCACAAACCAATAGGGTGTTTGTCAAAAGCGAAACACAGAACAACAAACGTTTTTTATTGCAGGCGGCAAGGAGAAAATCGTGAAAAATAGAACCGTATTGATTACCGGCGGTGGTCGGGGAATAGGAAACGGCATTGTGGAAGCTTGTGCGGGGCAGTCGTGGAATGTTGCTTTCTGCGGACGAACTCCGGCAGAGCAATATCGTGATCGGTGTGAGCAGTTGCGCAAACAATATGGTGTTCAGGCCAAATACTATTCTTGCGACATTTCCGAGTTGAACGATTCGAAGTCTTTGCTTGACAGCGTTGTCAATGATTTTGGCCAACTTGACGCGCTGGTCAATAATGCAGGAGTGGCGCCACTGGTTCGTGCCGATCTGCTTGATATGAGTGTCGAGAGTTTTGACCGTGTAATGGGAATCAATCTTCGCGGTCCTTTCTTTTTGGCTCAGGCGGTTGCCCGATATATGGTCGGAGAAAAAACACGCAACGATGATTACCAGGGCACGATGGTTTTGATCGGCTCGGTTTCCGCGACAGTGGCAAGCATATCGCGAGGCGAGTATTGTCTTTCGAAAGCAGGAGTGGCCATGATGACGAAACTGTTTGCCGTTCGTTTGGCCCAATACGGCATACCGGTTTATGAGCTTCGCCCGGGAATCATTCATTCGGATATGACTTCGACCGTTACAGAAAAGTACGACAAAATGATTGCCGCCGGCTTGACGCTTCAGCCGCGATGGGGTGAGCCGGCGGACGTTGGTCGAGCCGTGGCCATGCTCCTTCGGGGTGATTTGGCCTATTCAACCGGACAGGTGATCGGTATCGACGGCGGAATGGAAATCGGTCGACTGTAAGATGTACGATTGCAAGATGAACGACTGCAAGATGAACGACTGCAAGATGAACGACTGTAAGATGAACGACTGTAAGATGAACGACTGTAAGATGAACGACTGCAAGATGAACGACTGCAAGATGAACGACTGCGCGTGAAAAGGTCCGTGCAAGAGTCCTTGGTTCCCAACACAACAGGTTGATAAAAAACCGAAAAATATACAGGGTCACATGAAAGAAAAAAGAGCAGACGTACTCGTACTTGGTTCAGGAGCGGCAGGACTGGCCGCCGCTGTTCGCCTTCGCGCCGAAGGAATGAGCGACATTGCCGTTGTGACCGAGGGACTTCACTGCGGAACGTCGATCAATACAGGCAGTGACAAGCAGACTTATTACAAACAAGGTCTTTACGGGGAAGAGAGCGATTCACCCGGTCAAATGGCGCAGTCGTATACGCAGGCCGGTTCGACGCATGGCGATCTTGCGTTGACGGAGTCCGCGGTTTCGACCCGCGCATTCTTTCATTTGGTGAATTTGGGTGTTCCGTTTCCGCAAGACGAAGCAGGGCAGTATATCGGTTATAAGACCGATCATGACCCTCGACGGCGCGCGACCAGTTGCGGTCCTTATACGTCGCGCGAAATGTGTCTGGCTTTGATTCGGGAAGCCAAAAGTCGGAATATTGCGTTTTATGAGAATCGTGTCGTCGTGAAACTTGTCGCGGTGGAAATTGATCCCGGGTTAAAGGAATCCGAGCGGACAAAACAAATCGTTGGACTTCTGGCGATTGATACGACGACGGGTGAACTGGAGGCGTGGCGCTGTAACCGGCTGGTCTTTGCGTCAGGCGGTCCCGGCGGGCTTTATCGCTCGTCGGTGTATCCGGCGGTACATACCGGAGCGATTGGTTTGGCTCTGGAGGCAGGAGCAAGAGCGCGTAACTTGCCGGAGAGTCAGTTCGGATTGGCTTCGTTTACCGATGTCTCCGGGCGAACGATCGCTTCCGCGGATTCAAACGGCGAAACGACACCGGCTCCGGTCAACGTGTTTCGTTGGAATGTGTCCGGAACGTTCATGCAGGTTCTGCCGCGATTCATATCGACCGATAGCGACGGACACGGCGAAGTCGAATTTCTGCGAGGCTGGTTCGAAACGGTTGGACAAATGAATTCCAATGTTTTTCTCAAAGGATACCAATGGCCGTTTGATGTTCGCAAGGCACTGGGCGGTTCGTCTTTAATTGATTTAATCGTTTATTACGAGACGGTCGTTTGCGGGCGTCGCGTCTTTCTCGAATTTCGATCGAATCCGGACGGGATGAAGTTCGACGAGTTGGCCCCGGAAGCTTACGAATATCTTCAAAAATCCGAAGCGCTTTTCGGTACGCCGCTTGAGAGATTGCGACACATGAATCCCGGTGCCGTTCAACTCTATTTGGATCATGGAATCGACCTGTCGAGGGAGCCGCTGGAAATCGCGGTCTGCTCACAGCATAACAATGGAGGTCTTGCGGGCGATACGTGGTATCAATCGGAAAACATCGCGGGTCTGTTCCCGATTGGCGAAGTCAATGGTTCGCATGGAGTGGCCCGGCCCGGCGGTTCGGCACTCAACGCGGGTCAGGTTGGAGCGTTTCGCGCCGCTCAATATATTGCTCATATGCCAACCCCGGGAGCAGACGCTTCTTCCGCTTTTGAGGAAACGGCTTGTGCGGCTTTACGGCGTCAATACAAACTCATGCTTGCGGGCATTCGCAAGTTAAACGCCATGCCGGGCGATTGGCGGACGACAAGAAATGAGTTCCAGGGTCGCATGTCGCGATATGGGTCTCATTTTCGTTCCCTTGGCGATTTACGAAAGGCGGTTCAGGAAGCGTGGAATCAGTTCGATTCACTGCGACTGAATGTGTCGGACGATACCGCCGCAACGGAGAACGAAAACGCGGAATCTTGCGCAAAAGCAACGGTTGAAACGGTTGAATCGCTCCGGAATTTGCAGCTGTGTCTTGCGCACGCCGTCTACTTGCA
>JAQVID010000614.1 GCA_028695865.1 Thermoguttaceae bacterium
GGTCAAAAAACTTGCCGGCGTTCCACTTGCCCCTATCGAGTACAAGCAGGAATACCACCGTCGTTTACTTACGCAAATCGGATACCGGATTGAGGATCTCAAGGCCGGACGGGCCAAGCCGGAAGATTATCTTGTGCCCGGGGCGATTGGTTTTTTGCGCAAGCTCAAAAATGCAGGTTGTGCCCTTTACCTTGCCAGCGGAACAGACGAACCGTTCGTTCTTGAAGAAGCCGGCCTGCTTGGCCTGCGGGAATTTTTCGGAGAGGAAATACACGGTGCCCGTGAAGATTACAAAACGTTCTCCAAAGCCAAAGTGATTGAGCGCATATTGGAAACGAAGGGCTTGAGCGGTCAAGGGCTCGTTGGATTCGGCGATGGTTATGTTGAAATGGAAAACGTCAAGGCGGTCGGGGGCTATGCTGTTGGTGTCGCAACGGACGAAGTTCGGCGAAAAGGAATCAATCAGTGGAAGCGTAATCGCCTCTTGGAAGCCGGGGCGGACGCAATCATTCCCGACTTCTCCAATGAGGTCAGGTTGTGCTCCTGGCTCTTCCGATAAACAGGATGATAATATATGAAAGAGCACGATTTCGATATTCCGGCAATCGTCGCAGCGTTACGGACCAAGCCGCAACCGGTAGTGGGCGTATTGGGTGATTTTTGTTTGGATAAATACCTTTATCGGGACACGGCACTGGATGAGATTTCGGTCGAAACGGGCTTGGTCGCCTGGCAAATACGGGACAAAAAAACCTGGTCTGGTGCCGCGGGCACCATCGCGGCCAATCTTTGCGCACTTGGTGCCCGGGTTATGTGCTTCGGTTATTGCGGTGAAGACGGCGAGGGCTTCGACCTGCTTGCGGCACTCAAGCGCATGGACGCCGACACCACCGGCATGATCGTGTCACCGGACATGTTGACCAATACGTACATGAAGCCGATGGTTCGTGAACATGATCGCTGGATTGAAATGAATCGTCTCGACATTCGCAACGCTCACCCCGCAAATTCGAATCTTGTCGAGCAGGTTGCGACGCAATTGGAAAAACAACTGCCCCGGCTGGCCGCGTTGGTTGTCTGTGATCAATTCACATTCGAAGCCGGCTCCATTCTCAACGAATCAATGCGACAGCGATTGCCGCGGTGGAGTCAGGCGTGTCCTGATCTGCCGATTCTTGTCGATTCCCGTTCCAATCTCGAAGCGTATCGCGACGTAATCGTCAAAGGGAACGCCGGAGAGATTCTGGCATGTTGCCGCCGACTTCAATCGCAGGAAAAAAAGACGGTTGTCGCCGACGACGACGCGGCGCTTCGGCTCCCCGAATTGATTGACGCCGGAACCCAATTGGCCCTGCGTAACCGAAAAGATGTCCTCGTAACCCGGGGCGAAAAAGGGGCCATTCTCTTTAAAACAAAAATTCAACCGGACGAGTATCAAGGCGTCTCGCCGGGACCGCAAATCGAAGCGATTGAGATTCCTCCCTTTCCGGTTGAACCACCCATTGATATTTGCGGAGCAGGTGACGCGACGAACGCCGGATTCGCTTTTGCCCGGGCCATTGGTCTGACGCCGGAACAGTCTGCCCTGGTCGCCGGAGCTGTTTCCTCGATTACCATACGTCAACTCGGTATGACCGGAACCGCGTCCGTTTCGCAACTTTGTAATCTGTTTGAACAACTTCAAGGATCAAGCTCATGAAAAGATTATTTGATCGGACACAACTGAACATTCTCCCCCTTGCGTCGCGGGTTACTAAACTTGATTTTGCCCGGCTGGAGGTTGACCCTGACACTTACCCTGTTTCGCTTTCGCCCGAAGCAATGGCCGATATCAGGCAAACGGCCGACGACTTGCGTCGTGCCCGAAACGAAAACGCCTCGGCCATGTTGACCATTGGGGCACACGCGATAAAAAACGGTCTGGCGACCGTGATTGCCCGGCTCATTCAGGGCAAATGGATTACACACCTTGCAACCAACGGGGCCGGATTCATTCACGATTGGGAATTCGCTTATCAAGGACAAACGGGCGAAGATGTTGAGCGCTATGTAAACGAAGGGCAATTCGGTATTTGGCAGGAGACCGGTTTCAACCTGAATCTCGCACTCAATTGCGGGGCGTATCGCGCCTACGGTTACGGCCAGTCCATTGCCAAACTGATTGCCGACGATGGAATCTTGATTCCTGATGCGTCCGAAATTCACGCTTCCCTTGACGTGATGAAAAGTCAGCTGGAAAACGCTTTTGGATTTCGGCAAGGAACGTCAACACTCGAACTGATTCATTGCATCTTGCATTTTGGCCTGCCAGCAGGAAAGTACAAGGTCAAGCATCGCTTTCCGCAATATTCACTGTGTTGCGCGGCCCTTAAAGCCGATATTCCAGTGACATGTCACCCCATGTTCGGCCATGACATTATTTACACCCATCCGATGTGCTGCGGCAGTGCCATAGGACTCACGGCGGAGCATGATTTTCTAAGCTTTGCCGATTCGGTTTCGAATCTGAATCGGGGAGTGTATCTTTCAGTCGGTTCGGCGGTCATGTCGCCGATGATTTTTGAGAAATCGCTTTCCATGGCGCGGAACGTCGCGGCAACTCAAAACAGGAAGATCGACGACTTTGCGATTCACGTCGTTGACCTTGCCCCATCCCGTTGGGACTGGTCGAGTGACGGGGAACCTCCCGTGGATAACCCGGCGTATTACTTGCGATTTTGCAAAACATTCAGTCGCATGGGCGGAAAAATGTCTTACTGCTCGGCGGATAACCGAAGCTGGTTCGTTGCCTTGCTGCACGAACTGGAAAAGTAAAAGACCTTATATAACCAGCGCGATGGGAAAGACACTCGCGGACATTTCGTTTACCTTTTCGGCTCAGCAACATCTGACGGAATGCAACATCCGGCAGAAGAACAGGAGATTTCAAGCACTCACCGACACCCCCAACA
>JAQVID010000615.1 GCA_028695865.1 Thermoguttaceae bacterium
ACGACGCTCTTCCGATCTCGGAAACAACCGAATTTGCCAAGAAATTTCCTCTTTTCGATATAATCGTTTGCTCCGACAGCCCCAGTGTTCCGCCTGCGCAGTCCACGCAAATCGCCAAAGGTCAAAGTTTGATCGAAGTGGGCGAAAAAGGAAAGTATGGTGTCGTACTTGGTTTTTATGACGACGAAAAAGAGCCTGTGCGCTATCAGCGGGTCGCCTTGGATTCCCGATTCGAGCAATCCAAAGAAGTTCACATGCTTATGGAAGAATATCAGAAGATTTTAAAGAACCTCATCGAGACAAAAGGGTATCGCGATGGATTGGGCTTGAGTCTTGCCGAATCGCCCAAACGTCCGCTGCTGGGGGATTATGTCGGTAGCGCTCAGTGTGAATCTTGCCATGAGGAGTCATATCGCGTTTGGCGAAAGAACAGGCACTCGACCGCGTGGCAATCGCTGACCAAGACCGCCAGTCCGCCTCGTGATTTTGATCCGGAGTGTGTTAGTTGTCATGTCGTTGGCTGGCATGGCATTGAAAACTTCCCGTATCAAGGTGGTTTTGTTACGGAAAAAACAACATCGCAGTTGGCCAATGTTGGTTGTGAAAGCTGTCATGGTCCCGGCTCGAAGCATATTGAAGCCGAGTTGGGTAAAGATGCAAACCAGCAGGAATCAATACGGGCTGCCATGCGACTGGGTAACGAGGTCCGAAAAGTCTGTTTTACCTGCCACGATGGCGATAACAGTCCCGAATTCAACTTTGATACCTATTATCCAAAGATTGAGCACAAAGAAAAATGATCTTTTTGTCGGGGGCGGGTTCCTGCCCGCCCCATCGTTTCCATTGCTTGCGTTTCTGATATTATAATGTATAATATACATGTCTGATTGTGAGAGCAAGAGATTATCCGGCAACCGAAAGGAAACAACATGCGAATACATTTTCTGGGAGCAAACGGCAACGTAACAGGCTCAAAGACTTTCGTTGAATACAACGACTTCCGATTTATTGTCGATTGTGGTATGGTTCAAGAGCGTGATTATCTTGGCCGTAACTGGACTGTGTGTCCCGAAACACCGGCGACGGTCGACGCCTTGTTGCTTACGCATGCCCATTTGGATCATTGCGGTTTGATTCCGCGGTTCGTAAAAGACGGGTTCAAAGGGAAGATATATGGAACGCCCGCGACAATTGAATTAGCCAAGCTTATTCTTTATGATTCTGCCCATATTCAAGAGGAGGATGTCCGTTTCAAGCAGAAACGTCATGAGCGTGAAAACCGCAAAGGCCCGTATCCACTCGAACCACTCTATACGCAGAGTGATGTTGATAAGGTGAACAAACTTTTTGTTCCGGTCCATTATGAGGACGCAACGACAATTGCCCCGGGAGTTGAAGTTCGATTTCATGAGGCAGGACACGTACTTGGTTCGGCGTACATTGAAGTTACTCTGACATGCGATTCCGATGCTGAACCGAATCGTCGTTTGCTCTTTTCCGGTGACCTGGGGCGCAAAAATCGTCCCATTTTACGTGATCCGGTTGATTTTTCTGATCCGAGTCGCCCGGTCGATGCTTTGTGTATTGAATCGACCTATGGTGATCGTGAATCGGCAGATATTCAAAATGTGGATGAGCAACTGGCTGAAGTGATTTGCAAGACCATTGCCCGGGGAGGCAAGGTCATTATGCCCGTCTTTGCGGTCGAACGTGCTCAAGAAGTATTGTATCGACTTCACCGACTTCAAAACGCGGGAAAAATCCCGTCCAGTATGCCGATCTTTTTGGACAGCCCCATGGCCGTTGAAGCAACGCGAATCTTTCGCCGTCATCCGGAATGCTTCGATGAAGAAACACTTCAGAGAATGCACGCGGGGGAAACGCTTGAAGGATTGTCGCTGTTGGAAACCAAAGAGGAATCACAAAAACTCAATACGCTTGGCGGTCCCGCGATTATCATGTCCTCGGCGGGTATGTGCAATGCCGGGCGTATCAAGCACCACTTGGCCAATCACATCGGTTATAAAAAGAATACAATTTGCTTTTTGGGATATCAGGCCTATGGTACATTGGGGCGTCAGATCGTTGAAGGAGCAAAGTCGGTTCGTATTCATGGCGAGCAGCGTCAGGTACGTGCTGAAGTGGTTTCGATTCGTGGTATTTCCGGCCATGCCGACCGCTCCGAATTATTGGCATGGTTCAACGCGATTCCCAAATCACCCTCAAATGTGTTCGTCCTCCATGGCGAACTCAAGTCGTCCCAATCGCTTGCCGACGGTATTCGAAAGAGTGCTCCGGAAGCCAAGGTGAGTATTCCTGAATATGGTCATCAGGAGCGTGACTTGTAGTGCGCTTCGTAATCACAACGATTTGAATAAATACGAACGGGATATCATGGCAGAAAATTTTGAACAACAGCGAATTGTATTGACCGGTGTCGGTTTGGCTTCGCCCAACGGTAATAATCTTTCCGAGTTTCGTCGTGCTCTGCTTGAAGGAGTGAGCGGAATTGAGCCGTACCAAATACGATATTTTGGCGATACCGTCGCCGGGGTGTGTCATTTCGACGAACTCAGGTACCAGAAGCGAAAAGATGTTCGACGCGGTACTCGCGCAGGGAGTGTGGCTGTCTATTGCGCAAACGAAGCCATTGTCGATTCCGGTGTCGATTGGCCCGCCGTCGATAAAGACCGCGTTGGCGTTTATATTGGTATCACGGAACACGGAAACGTCGAAACCGAAAACGAAATATATAATATCAAGCAATACGATTACGATTGTGCTTATTGGTCTCATCATCACAATCCTCGAACCGTCGCGAACAATCCGGCGGGCGAAGTAACGCTCAATCTGGGTATTACCGGTCCGCATTACACCTTGGGCGCCGCGTGTGCAGCGGGCAACGCGGGTATTATTCAGGGTCTTCAACAGTTGCGTTTGGGTGAGGTCGA
>JAQVID010000616.1 GCA_028695865.1 Thermoguttaceae bacterium
CGTTGTTGTAAAAGTCGAAATACTCACCGAGACTCCGGCGGCATTCCGATACGCTCTCATAATCCTTCAGGTATACCTCCTCATATTTTACCGTCCGCCAGAGCCGCTCAATCATAATGTTGTCAACCGCCCGACAACGTCCATCCATGCTGATTTGAATCGAATGATTCTCCAACGTCTTTACAAAATTCTCGCTCGTGTATTGAACGCCTTGATCTGTGTTAAATATCATTGGACTGTTTTCGCGTAACGCTTCTTCCACACAGCGTACACAAAAGTCGTTATCCAGCGTCGTCGATAGTTCCCATGCGATCACATAGCGACTATACCAATCCATCACGGCGGTCAAATAAACGAATCCTCGCGACAGACGAATATAGGTGATATCGCTTGTCCATACGTGATTTGGCCCCGTAATTTCAAGGTTTCGAAGTAAGTATGGATACTTTCGATGTTGCGGATGCGGCTTCGATGTCAACGGTCCCGGTACCGTTGCTTCAAGTCCCATCCACTTCATCAACGTTCGCGTTCGTTTTACGCCTATATTGTAACCTCGATCACGAAGGTAATCGCACATCGTTCGCTTGCCACGAAACGGACGTCGCGTGTATTCTTCGTCGATGTCCCTCATAATTTCAAGTGCTGTTTCGTCCCATTCCCACGGCACATAGTAAAACGAACTCCGGGCAAGGTCGAGTAACTTGCATTGATGTTCCAGCGTCATTTCCGACGATGGATTATCAATCAGTTTTCGCTTCTCCTCAGTCGTCAATTTGATGTTTTTTTTTAAGCCAGGACAGGTCGCACTGAAGCTGACCGACTTCGCGATAAAGTCGCTCAATTGTCTCGGCGGATTCATCCTTCTTCGCTTTTGCCCGACCATCGGCGAAGAGTGATTCCATGTTGTCCACCGCCAGTTTTTTCCACTTGGAAATCTGGTTCGGATGAACCTTGTGCTTCGCCGCCAGTTCGTTGACAGTCACAACGCCCCGGATCGCTTCCAGGGTAATTTTCGCTTTCATTTTCGGACTAATCGTCCGTCTGTTTTTTGGCATAATGACTTTCTCCCTTCCTCTGTCATTATAACAGAGCTGTTCGGTCTTGTCATCCACCTTGTTCCTTTCCCATTTTTTGTCCAGATTCTTGGGACCACTTCACATCATGTGTTTTCATTGTGGGGGGTGCACCCCCACCCCCCGGCTTTGTCTGGCTTCGCCCGACAGGAAACAGCGTAAATACGGGAATGACATGCGGTAGGCGTGGTATAAATGTTTGGTTAGGGTCGTAAGCGTCA
Source organism: Thermoguttaceae bacterium (assembly GCA_028695865.1). Taxonomy (GTDB): domain Bacteria; phylum Planctomycetota; class Planctomycetia; order Pirellulales; family Thermoguttaceae; genus JAUNBG01. The sequence goes on from JAQVID010000616.1 coordinate 1,295, forward strand.
CAAGGTTGTGAACATGGGGACGTGCTAAGCGTCTGGACCATCCATTCGCTGTAAGTGTTGCAGGGCGGGGGCAGGGAACGAGTTTAGCGAGTGGACCATTCATTCGTTGTAAGCCCAGCAAGGCAGGGTTTCAGGGGCTGCAAGCCCATGAAGAGAAAATACAACTCCAAAGAATCTCGTCTTGGCTTCACCCCCACTCGGTTTTTGCTTGTCGCGGTTTTCTTTTTTGTTTTGTTTGGATTGGTTTGGATTGGTTTGGTCGCGGACCGGTGTAGAATAGGACGCATTGTGTGTTTTCATTGTGGGGGTTGCACCCCCACACCCCGGCCTTGTCGGGCTCTGCCCGACAGGAAACAGCGTAAACACGGGAATGATCTGTCGTAGGCGTGGTATAAATGTTTGGTCGGGGCCGTGAACGTCAGAGAACCGGGAACAGGGGAACGATCTGAACGTCTGGACCATCCATTCGCTGTAAGCCCAGCAAGGCAGGGTTTCAGTGGCTGCAAACCCGTGAAAAGAAATACAAATCTAAAGAATCTCGCATTGGCTTCAAACCTTCGGTTTTCGCTTAACGCGGTCTTCTTTTCCGTTTCGTTCGGTTTGGTTTCGTTCGGTTTGGTTTGGATACGGACTGGTGCAGAATAGGACGCATTGTGTGTTTTCAGTGTGGGGGTTGCACCCCCACACCCCGGCTTTGTCGGGCTTCGCTCGACAGGAAACAGCGTAAGCGGCGGGAATGACATGCGGTAAAATTTTTTATCAGTGCTGTAAAACCCATGAAACCTTCGGTTTTCCGCTTATCACGGTTTTCTTTTTCGTTTGGTTTCGTTTGGTTTCGGACCGACGCAGAATTGGACACATTATGTGTTTTCAGTGTGGGGGTTGCACCCCCACCCCCCGGCTTTGTCGAGCTCTGCCCGAGAGGGAACAGCGTAAGCGGCGGGAATGATATGCGGTAAATGTTTTTTATCGTCGCTGTAAGCCCATGAAACCTTCGCTTTTCCGCTTGTCACGGTTTTCTTTTTCGTTTGGCTTGGATTGGATTCGTTTGGTCACGGACCGGTGTAGAATTGGACACATCGTGTATTTTCAGTGTGGGGGTTGTACCCCCACCCCCCGGCTTTGTCGGGCTTTGCCCGATAGGAAAGAGCGTAATCACGGAATTGAATGCGGTAAACAGTGTAAACGCCGGAATGATATATGGTAAATGTTTTTTATTGGTGCTGTAAGCGTGGTATAAATGTTTGGTCCGTGCCGTAAGTATAGCGAGGCAGTGGAATAGGGGAACGAGTTTAGCGTCTGGACCATTCATTCGCCGTAAGCGTCAGAAGGCAAGGGACAGGGGGACGAGCTGAGTGCCTGGACCATCCATTCGCTGCAAGCCCATGAAAAGAAAATACGACTCCAAAGAATCCCGCATTGGCTTTAGACCTTCGGTTTTTGCTTAACGCGTTCTTCTTTTTCGTTTCGTTTGGATTGGTTTGGTTCGGATACGGACCGATATAGAATAGAACGTTTGTGTGTTTTCGGTGTGTGGGTTGCACCCCCACCCCCCGGCTTTGTCGGGCTTTGCCCGATAGGAAAGAGCGTAATCACGGAATTGAATGCGGTAAACAGTGTAAACGCCGGAATGATATACGGTAAATG
>JAQVID010000617.1 GCA_028695865.1 Thermoguttaceae bacterium
TTCTTTGCTCTCCACGTCTATTTGAACAATAACGCGATCAAACCACAACGCCAACGACGAGGCGTATCCATATTGACTTTCGGCGTTCCCCAAATTCTTCGACCACACCAACTTGCCCGAAAAATCTATTGCCGCAATATCGGCATTGGGGAAAATCGCGTATACCCGCCGACCATCGGTCACGACGGTCGATGCCGCCAGGCCGGTATCCGCGTTGAGCGAATCCGCTCCGATTTTGTTACCGACTTCCGGAACCGACGTTGCCCACAAAAGCTTGCCGGTCGTCCGATGAAAACAGAAAACCTGACGCTTGGCTTCACTTGCCCCGGTCAGGAAGATTCGTTCCCCCCAAATCACAGGCGAATTATGTCCTTCGAGCGGAACAGGTGATTTCCAGACAATATTTTCGCCCGAGGTCACATCCCAAGAATCGACATAAATGTCTTTTGGCTGTTTCTCGTCTCCGGCCAGTGATTTTTCGTTCTCAATTCCACTGGCCAAAGGTCCGCGAAAAGCACCCCAATTTCTGCTCCATATTTCCACAAATTTCTCTTTATCTTTCGCCGGATCGACAGCAGGCTCCTCAACAATCGCTTGCGCCGCAGTGGGCAGCGTCACCCCGGCAGGCGAAGGAGCTTGCGGCATGGCGTCACCAGCGGCAACTTGCGCAGGCACGGCTGACTCTGCAGCACTCTTGGCGGAAACATTCACGTTGGAATCGGAAACCGGCGAACCGACCGGCTTTGTCGGAGCGATTTTCGTATCGAGAAACGATTCCAGTTCACTTCGTCCAGAAAGAAAGAGTCCCAGGACCAAGCCAATACCCACTCCGCCTAAAACACCCAAACTCACAACGGCTTTGATACGATCAAGCTGCTGATTCATCTGGCGATGATGTTCACACTCTTGAGACACCTTGACCACGGGAAGTCGCCGCTTGAGCGAAGAAGCCGTTGAAGCAAAGAGCAAACCAGCGCCCAGTGAAATCAGGAACAGAATGGCTCCTGTTCTGGCGCGGGCACGCTTCAAAAAATATTGCTGTCGCAAAATGAGGTCGGCAGCGCGCACACGAGCCTGTAAATCCAGATCATTCGGAGTAAGCAAGAGCTTTTCGCGTAAGGCGAGAAACTCTTTATGTTCTGTTGGAAGGGTCAAAAACGCAAAAGGAAAACGTTCCGCCAGGGTCTTGCGTTCAATCCCGGGTTCCGGAGTTTCATTTTCTTTTTTCCCGGTCTGCGGTCCGTCGAGCACAAAGTCGTCCGCTAAAGTTTCGCTTTTTTTGGAATTATGTTGATTGGCTTGAGAGGCCAGAACGGAGTCCAACCGGCTCAAGCTGTAAGGGGCAAAATAATTACCGATCAGGAAAACGAGGAAAACAAGGCAGACCAGCGTGCAAAACGCGGTCCCCACCACACACAATCGGTAAAACCCTTTCAGATTTTTAACGGGCGAAACATCAAGCACGGATTGAGTTTGCTCGGACATCATAATTCCACCTGAAAATGATAAAAAGTATTCATTATTGCACGCGTCAAAACGCGGGCATCCCCACAAGGAGAAGTCGAAAATAAATTATATCACAAAGAAACATCGCTTTCAAGTTGGTTCAGAATAAATAAAACATGATTTTAGCGTACAGTTACCCAGAGGCCATACTTTTTGTCATTGACGATATTTTTCTATAACAACTACTCTATTTATTTTATGTATTACATCCATACTGTCAGATAGATATATAAAAAAGCGGCCATCGCAATCACTTTAACATGATTGTCTGTTTTCTCATATCGCCAGATATATTATAAGCACTTGGCTCACCTCACAATTTTTCCGGATTGACGATTTTTCTCAAAAGGCTTGAAGAAGGTTCCGGGCAGTGGTCGATTTTATTTGTAATGTTTCGCATTTGAAGACAGATAGAATAAAAATACGAAATAATAAATATGTACATGATATATGCGACTTTGTGGTCATTCGCATATGAGAAATGTATCGATGCAAAGAAGGATTGTATAAATGAACCTCCTCAGCCGTTTCCGTTGTTCCATTTTGTTAAGCTTCGTCTTCATTTTCATTTCCGGACTTTTATTCGCCGAAGAAAATAGTACTTCGACTACGTCTTCCACGCAATCGCCCAGCGAGTTGTCCGGCAATAAAACAACGGTTCGTCCTGCCATTCCGTTTGCTTCCGGAACAAAATCGACAGAGTACAACGCTCTCCAAACGAGGTCGGTACAATCTTCTTCGACAGCCAATCATGACAGTACGGCCGCGGCCACCGTAAGAACAAACGCGTCTACCGGCATACTTCCGGCCACACCATTTGCCAAAAGCAGGAACAATCCGGCCTACGCTACCGATGCCGGTACCTCCATTCTAACGCCACCGGCAAAGCCGATCGCAGAACCAAAAACAATCGTAAAGTCAAAGCCGACCACAGAGTCAAAGCCGACCACAGAGTCAAAGCCGACCACAGAATCAAAGCCGACCGCAGAACCAAAGCCGACCACGGAGTCAAAGCCGACCGCAGAACCAAAAACAAAAACAGACAAAAAAGCAGACACCAGGGAGTCTTCTGTTCCGAGTGAACAAGTCGCCAAATCGACCAAGCCGGCAACGCCCGAATCGTTGCGCGGGACCAAAAAAACAGACGCTCCCGACAGTAAGGTCAAAGATGTTAAAGACGCTCCTTCCAAGCCAATGCCCTTAACCATACCGACACAACCTCCTAAAGCCGACAAGACAATCAAGCCGGCGCAGAAACAACCGAATACCGATTCCGCTTCGGCCAAAGAAACCAGGCAGTCTGTCACCGCGGAAAAGAAAGAACCCTCTGAAGGGAAAGCCGTTTCGCAAGCTCCACTCTTCCTTAGCCAGTCACAAGTCGAAGCCGGTATCTTGCCCGCTGCCGGTTACCCCAACGCGGCGACCGCCGTTTCC
>JAQVID010000618.1 GCA_028695865.1 Thermoguttaceae bacterium
GGGTCTTTTGAGGCCGGATTACGAGTCACGAAGCGATATCGATTATAAAACTCTTTAAGGACATCCTCTTTGGGCGCGGACACCTGGTCAAGATATTTCTCGACCGGGAAGGCAGCGACGTCGGTGCGAATCTTGCGATAAATCCGCTGAAGAGCGTCCAATTGTTCACTTGGGGCCGAAGCAATATTGCCAAGTCCCAGCGGCAGGGAGCTTTCACTGGAACTCGTCCAGCGACGCCCGCCCGCGACACTGCGGAAAAGACGCTCGACGATTATCTGATTTCCAACGAATTCCGCGACACCAGCTTCGGTAAGTCCGGTGGCAGCCATCGCTCTTTCAAAATCTTTTTGCGTCATTTTGTTTTGGAACAAAAGAGAAAGATAATCTTTCACACTGGTTTCATCGGCTTTGAACCCCTTGCTTCGAGCCGTTTGCACCAAAAGCCAACGATCGCCCACTCTTTTGGGGTCCGATACGGTAACGCTCATTTCCTCCATCAGGCCCATGAGATTGTCCAAAAGAATCGGAAATTGCTTCGTGGGGTCCGAAGGGTCTTTTTCAACAACCAGCAGCATGTTTCCATAAGGAACAATCGCCTGATCCTGGGCAAGAAGCTGAACGATTGTTTGCAAAAACATTTGGAAACGGTTCAGACCATCACGGAAATTCTCAAATTGATTTCTGTCAAGATTTCCATACGCGGTCGTCTTGGCATAAATATTGGCCAGATTCGTGCCGGCGGGATGGCTTTGCTGAAGACACTGAAACATACTGCCCAAAACCACAAAAGAAAACATGGTGAACAGGGTCAAAGCGGCCATCCACATTTTCTGATTGCGACGAAATACGCTAAACGGACTATGTTTTGCCATTAAATATATCCTTTTGTCAAAACACGAAAAAACTTGAATTGAGAAACCTTGGGTTCTCCGGCACGAAGCCAGGTCAACAAAGGTTCTGCACCTGACTTGTCACACGCGACAAAACGGAAACAAGCAAGGATAAAACAAAAACTCCGTACCATTATATCATAAAGAAAGCATTTCAAAAACATCGGTTTGAACAAAATTTCCCAAAATTATCATTTCGAGAGAAAATCTTTAATCTTTTTTCCTTGATTTCGATCGTCGCAACACCGCGATTGGGCAAAATCATTGTAGTAAAATGCAACACCATCGGCTTAAATCAAACAGAAGAGCCCAAGATCAATGGAAGAACAGCTCCGCACAGCCGCCGTAATATCGTTACACAATTATGTAAATACGGCAACTATGTAATAAAATAGATTCTTTGTGCTGGCAAATATCCAAAATAAATATAAAAGAGTGTTTCCAAGAGGCCAAAACAAAACTTTTTTTCATGGCACACTATTTGCTGTTTATACTCTCACTGGTCCGTGGGAGACGTCAGTGCTTTGTCTGTGGATACTGGATACCTTGCCCTTTCCTATTCCAAGTCAACTGTATCGTTGGCTCACTGCGTCTCTCGCTTTTTTTATGCGCCGATGGCGCCAATTCCTGTTTCTAACAGAGTAAATATGAAAAATGCCCGGACTTTTCTTTAACCCCGGGCATCGCCAAATATATCTGTAATACCAATAGAAAAACAATGAAATTTTCTACAGGCTCACAGACTCTTGGATTCACCCCCGTTAACCGAACCCATCGCGCCCCAAACGCCCCAGGGAGATTCGCCAATATATAAATGATTGAATCGTTGACCATCAGAATCGTCCGTGGTGATTCCATACGAGCCAAGATTCGTACTGGGTGTACCGCAGTCGATCGTGTCGGAAATAAACCGAACCGCGCCGTCAGCCATCGCGACATTGGCACCACCGGAGTGAAAGCTGCTGGCTGTCACATAGGACATGGCGTCGCTTGTCGAAGTCGAATTGACACAAGTCGGACCATTGGGCGGGACCGCAGTATGAAAACTGGTCATGGAACGTCCCCAACTATAACACCAGCCGCCGATTCGATAAACATCCGCCGTCTGATAAGACACAGCGAAAAAATTGATATCCACGGCATCGCGAGCCACGCCAATGCAAGTCGATATGTTCGAGGTTCCTTGATCAGACAGCGCCACGGACGCGACCCCGCCTTTAACCGGATTCTTTGTCAACTCGGTTGTGGTGTAGATATTGACAATGGCCTCACCCAAAAGAATCGTATTACTCGTTCCGTCCAGAATAGCGGCCAAAGAAACTGTATTGCCTGCCCTGCGATAACATCCTCTGGGGGTATCTTCTACACCACGAGAGCACAAGTCGCCCCGGCAACCGCGGTAGTTCGTGTGGTTGGCCGTTCCATTGACGCCTGGCGCCCCGGCGTCTGATGGACACCAAAACGCCGAGACCTGTTTGGCACAAGGACTTGTCGTGGACGTCGCAACGAACGGGGAGCAAGGAGACGTCGAATCCCAATTGACTTTCATTTCGTCGTAAAGTTGCGTTTGTTCAATGAACGGCAACGATGGGATACACCAACTGTATGACGACCGCACATAAAACGGCTTGAGATCTGCTGAACTTGTGTATCCCTGGAACTTCGCAACTCCCATGGAGGTCTGACCCAAACTGTTCGGCAGATAACCGTAAACGTCATGATGATTATGTTGAGACAGAGCCAACTGTTTGAGTTTGTTCGTGCATTCCATCCGCCGGGCTGCTTCCCGCGCTGCCTGAACCGCCGGCAGAAGAAGCGCAATTAAAATTCCAATGATCGCAATAACGACCAAAAGTTCCACAAGCGTAAAAGCACTGGCTTTGAAAGAACATCGCCACTCATTGTAACAGCTTTGCCCATTCAATTTAACAAACGCTTTTCTCATTGCCAAGCTCCTTTAAAATGTAATCTGGATTATCGTTGCGTGTAATAATTAGTATGGCAGCAATTATCTTACTACCGAGACTCCATGTGCCATGCTAACATAAA
>JAQVID010000619.1 GCA_028695865.1 Thermoguttaceae bacterium
CAAACTGAGCAACCGGGCTTCCGCACTGTCAAAACTTTCTTCCAAAGGAAAAATGAAGACATCGTGTTTTCCATCGTTTTCGTAAACGATATATCGATGTGACCAGGCTGTTTCTCGTGAAAGTATGGTAATCATGGTTTAACTTTCTTTTTGTGTAGAGTTGAACGAAATAAGCTCCGAAAAGGAGATGTTGCTTTTGTAAATGGATGTCTTATTAAAGTAGGGATTCAAGATTGGGACCATACGAAAAGCAACATATCACCTTGAGTCGGATTGGTCGCAGTGTTCACGTCCAGATTGTGTAAACTGAGACCGGCGTCATACTGGAATAACGATCAACTACGCCAGAGTTGTTGCAGCAGCTTCCAATCCGCTGATTCGGCAGAGCTTTTGTTTGGCGTTTCTGAACTCGAAGGAAAGTTCACCGATGATTTTTCGGCATTGTCCGTCCATATTGGAAGCGGTAGCGTCGGACGAGATAATATTACGAAGCCAGACGATTCCAAATCCGGTCGGGTCAATGACCCAGACTTCCGTGTCGTCCAGTTTTGGTTCAACAATAACGCGCATGAGAGCGCCGGTCGCCTCATTAACAATCTGCGAAACGTACGAGCCGCGAATCTGGTCGGCCTGGGTAACGTGCAAACTGGTCGAGTAGAGCCGGGAAATCACGCGGGCTTGCCCGGTGCCGCAAAGAATAACGGTTGGATTGCCGCCTGCCTCGACGATTTTTTGTGCGGCCGAGTTGAGTATTTTGGTCGTAATGCTGGGACTGCTGGCTTGAGCACAGGCCAAAGACGTGTTCTGCGTTCCGTAGTAATAGAGTCCTCCGGCAGTGCCAATTGACGCGGCAGCTCGCAGACTTCGAACACCAAAGAGAGCCATGTCGTTCATTTCATGAGCAATTTGCCGCAGGGCTTCAGCTTCCTGAACATAGATCACATTTTCCATTCCATAAGTTTCGACACTTGCCGCCGTAGCCGACAGCATGACATCGCGGCGTACAATTTGCGTTGCGTTCCATTCGGTAGAGCTCTGCCGATACGCTTCCAGTCCGGTAGAAGAAGCTTCGTCCACCGGGTGGGACACAAAGCAAAGAGTTCCGGCCGATGTAGCCGGAGAACCTGTGGAAGAAAGAGCCGAGTACCCGCCGTTGGCCGCAACAAGTGAAACGACGATAGTTGTTGCGGTGATCGAGGCGATTTTGAAGATTGCCGGATTACCTGCGATTTTGATGTAATCGCCAACGGTCCAACCGGTAGAATCAGTAACCGTAAACGTACCAGGCACACCATCGTTTGCCGAAGAATTGCAATACGCGGAATAGGCGATTTTCTTCGGCTTGAGTTGATCTTCGAGCCATTCGTGTTTGGTCTGCCGTGCCCGACCTCTGTCCGCGAACAGTGTAATAAAGCTGGGCGAATCGGCGATAATGGTCGAGAGGACATCTGATAAATCTCTTTTGACGTTACTCAACTGATAACTTTTCAATGTCGTCATGGACATCTCCTTGTGAAAAATGGAAAGTTACGACTTTAGCCGGTAGCGTTCCGGCGTTCAATTTCGCAACAGAATACCATGCCCCAGTGACGTTGCAATTGGATTTTTTTGAAAGAAAAGAAATCAACAAAGCAAAAAGTGTCCACAAGGGGAAATACGAGGAAACAAAGCGCCTCTAATTTTGAAAAAAGAGTTGTGTGACGCGGCACCAGCAAATTCAACGTCGAGGAAGCCGCAAAGAGAAAGAAGCCGCCGAAAAAGAAAACAGAGAAACAAAAAGAAAAATTCAAAGGGAATAAAGAGAAGCTCAAAAAGAGAAGCTCAAAGGGAAAAAGAAGACAAACGCAAAAGGAAAAGACGTTCGGAAAAGCCTCGCAAGAAAAAGCCAGGCAGGAAGAACAGTACCGCAAAGACATGGAACCGGAAGTAAAATAACTCCGGAAGGCAACCGCACCCCAAACGCGGTTTCGGCAACACACATTTGGTATCGATACGGAACAAATCACGACGCGTCAACGAAACCGACCAAGCCCTGGACGTCTGGAAACGACGATATTTGCGTGATGAAACGCGTTACTCATGGTGTTCGATTCACGTTTTGACACCAAGGACATCGTTTAGTTTTTCCGTGAGCCAACCTGCATGTGATTCACGGCCTGCATGTGATTCGCGTTGCATGTGATTCTTGGCAAAAAAGTCACTGACAAGTCAACCGCTGGCCGAATGGGAGGGTAGTTCGGATTCAGCCAAACAGACAAGAATCACTCAAGATAATTTCCAAACGAATCGTCATCGTCGTCATACGTATCGTCGCTTTCCGTGTCATTCTCATGATCGTCATCGTCGGCATATGGCTCGTCGTTACCCTCTTGCTCATCAAGCTCGTCGCGCTCTTTATTTGTGTCGTGCTCGTCGCAATCGTCATCGTCGGGCGTTTCTTCGTCGGAATCAAAAGCATCTTCATCGTCCGAGTCATCAGGTTCGTCCGCTTGGTCTTCTTCAGAATCATCATCGTCGTTGTCTGCTTCTTCCTCGTCGTCAATCTCATCGTCGTCGATTTGTTCATCACTGAACACTTCGTCGTCGCAGACTTCGTCGTTGTCGTCGTTGTCGTTGGTGTCGTCGGTGTCTTCAAGGTCGGTATCTTCCATGTCGGTGTCTTCACCCCCGAAGAGATCGGAATCCAGGATATCCGCTTGTGAATCGGCTTCATCGTTCGTTTTTTTCGATTCGACTTGCTCCTTGTTTTTGCGGGAATCATCGCCGGAGGCACTGGCAGTCGCAGGAGCGTTCGTATCGACGCTTCGGGCATTCGTCACAGAATCGGAGGGTTCCCCCAAAAGGAAGGTTCGATTTGCGCTTTTGTGTTCTTCGTTGCGAACGGTAGTTTGCGATACCGAATTATTAACCATATCGAACCCGGGAACAAT
>JAQVID010000028.1 GCA_028695865.1 Thermoguttaceae bacterium
GGCGTACCACCGTACTTTCGGCAAGGACAAAAACAATGTCAGGACGCAATTCAACAATCGCTTCGATATTGGGATCAAGGAGTCCGCCTGTCCGGGGGAGCCGGGCGGCCTCAGGCGGATAGTTGCAATAATTTGAAACGGCGACGACATGATCGCCTTGTCCGAGGGCAAAGAGTGTCTCGGTAATGCTTGGAGCCGTTGAAATAACGCGAAGGGCTGTTGTCTGGTCCGACTTGGTCCCGGAAACGCGAGCATCTGATCTGTTGTGCCCGCTTCCGCAGCCCGGCAACACCAAACCGGACAAGCATATCAAGCATATCAAGAACATCAAAAGCAAGTGAAGAGTCGCTTGGCCAACTTTGCCCATGGTACACCTCATTCGCCAATAATTTTGATTAAGACGTGTTTGTCCCGTTTACCGTCGAACTCGAAATAAAAAATTTGTTCCCAGGTTCCGAAGTCGAGTTTTCCGTCTGTAATGGCGACGACGACTTCACGACCCATGACAGTGCGTTTCAGATGGGCGTCCGCGTTGTCTTCGAAACCATTGTGTTTGTATTGATCATAAGGCTTTTCGGGAGCGAGTTTTTCGAGCCATACCTCATAATCATGGTGCAAACCGCTTTCGTCGTCGTTAATGAAAACGCTTGCTGTAATATTCATTGCGTTGACGAGCACAAGCCCTTCCCGCACGCCGCTGTCGTTTACGGCACGCTGAACTTGTTGCGTAATGTTCACGAGTCCTCGCCGCGTCGGCAAATGAAAATGTAATTCACTGCGATATGTTTTCATGTTTTGTCCTTATATTTTGTGCGTAATGTCATAATTGTATGATGTATCGCGCGGGGCGACGCGCGAAGTTTTGACCTCAGAGTTCCTATTATACCTTTTCGTGTTTCCTGTGTCAATTATATCGCAGCCGTACCTCAAGCGTGTCAAAAGGGATCGTGTATTATTGTATGATATTGTATGATAATGATCAGGAGAAAATTTGCCCGGGGTGTTGAAATGAGGCGAAAAGTTTTATATAATATACTTGACCCGGGTAAGTTTTTTTGTGTCGCGTGCCTGTATGCACCCCGATATGCCCCCCCCTTGCTTTTCGACCGCCAACAGGGGATCAATCAGAAAAAACGGAAGTACAGGCATCGCCGAATTGATTGTATAAGAACAGACTCGTAAAGTAATTTCGATGGATCGGCACATGCCCGATTCGTCCCACCTGTTTTGATTTGGAGTTCATCCATGCTAAAGAAAGTGTTTGCCCCGTGCTCAGTTGTTGTCCTGTCTGTTGTCGTGTTGTTTGCTCTGATTCCCTGGATTGGCTGTTCCAAGCCTGCATCGAACGCGACGTTGCCTGCCGTCAATAGCAGTGCGCTAGCCAAACCGGTCGAATTCGGAAATGCTGTTGATTCGGCGGCCGTGCCTGTTGCGTCCAAAGCGGCGGCAGTCCCGGCGAACGAGGCCGCGAAACCGGCCGATGTACCGGCACCGAAAAAATCAGAACCAGCCGCGTCAAGCGAATTGAAGTCGGCGGCAGAAAAACCTGCTGCCCAACCGGCATCCCAACCACAAGCGGCAGTTCCTGTCAAAGAGATCGAAACTCGACTCAAGGAATTCAATTCTCTTGCTGTCTCAACGGAAGAATTGACGTCGGACGAGGCACGCAACTTTGATACGCTTGCCGCTTCGCTCAAGGCACTGAAAGAGTTCTGCAAGTCGTTCAAGCTTAAGCCGGTCCTGTCGTATACTCCTTTTTTTGAGGCGAAAGAAGCGAAGTTTCTGGTTCGCGAAAAAGAACCTTGGCATTGGGAATTTTGCGTTCAGAAAAACATGAATGAAATTCGCGACTGCGTTGATTTGAACATGACAGGCGATGTCCCTGTTGTGTCCGTAACGAAAGAAGGACGCTGGCGTTTTCCTGAAACCGTGATGATTCCGTTTGCCGTTTTATCGTTTTCGCTTGTCGATTCCGCGAATAAGCCGGTGAGTGAAACCGCGGAATTTTCAATGCTAAAGCCGCAGAAGGTCAATGCGTCGGTCTATTTTCCGGATGGATCGGCTCCTCAATTTTTGGAACGCATGTTCGATTTGAATCTGATTACCAGTGCGGGTCAAATTGCATTTTCAGGCGGAGCCAATCTGTTTGTTCAGCCGATGGGCAAAAAGCCCATTCCTGTTCCCATTCTTGAATACTACAAGAAGAAAAAGGAAGAGAAAGAAAAAGAGCGCGGTGCCGCGTTTGGCGCCACAGTCGGACCATCGCCGCAGGGTGAGTCGATTGGAACGGTCGTCTATTGGGATGTTAATGAGAATCATTTGAGTAAATTGGGAGTTTCCGATAAGAACGACATTGGTTACGATTTCTATTTGGAAAACACAAAAAAGCAGAAGATTACAATATATGAAGCCCGACCGTGACGATTGTATTTAATCTGAGTGGTTATGCAATTCGGGCCGCGTCTTGTGAGCTGCTTTGTTCCTCTTTTTTAAAACACGATACCGACTAAAAGGGGAAAAATAGTTGAAAAATCGATAAAACTGCGGAAAAAACCGGGTGTGCCGATTGACAAGACGCGACTTTTCGAGTAAAAAATTTGTTTTGAGGATGTTTACTTGGAGTTTTTTCAATAAGGTTGTATTCCGGACATTGCCTTGTGGCAGGTTGTGAATACGCACGAATTATCAGAATAAGGAACTAGTGAAATGGCGAAAGTTGGCCCCAAACCGTATACGAAAAAAGAAATCATTGAAGGAATTATGAAGGGAACCGGTCTGAGTCGTAAAGACGTTACGGCGGTTCTTGAAAGTCTTACCGATTCAATCGCGGTGAGTCTTTCGAAGAAGGGACCCGGTTGCTTTGTTCTGCCTGGCGTTTTGAAAATCGAGAAGAAAAAAATTCCAGCCAAAAAGGCGCGCAAGCATGTTCCCAATCCTTTCAAGCCGGGTGAGTTCACGGATATTGCGGCCAAACCGGCCCGCAATTCCGTTAAGATCAAAGCCCTCAAAGGCTTGAAAGAAATGCTCTGATTGATCGTCGAATGTTTTTTCGTCGAATGTTTTTTCGCCGGTTCTTTTTGCGGCCGGCGATTTCTTGCTTGTGTGAAAAAGTTTATATGTCGTTTTATCCTGCTGATACTTCAGCTTTCGACAATTTACTCCCCGTTTATCATTGGAACGCAGAGGGGTTCAGACTTCGCAACACGCAATAGAAACAACACGCAATAGAAACAACACGCAATAGAAACAACACGCAATAGAAACAACACGCAATAGAAACAACACGCAATAGAAACAACACGCAATAGAAACAACACGAAACGAATAAACGCAAGGCTTGCCTGACAGAAGCCCACTGGTTTATTCTTTTTGTTTTCTGGTCGCGACAGCAGTTGTTCGAATTGCCGTATTTTATACTGCTGAAAGATTTTGTTTTCGGGTTCATTCCCCGTTTGTGCCGGGCAAACGCAGTCCTTTAGAGCGTTCCGACCGCAGCCGGCGGCACGGGTGTTTTATCCGTCCGCTTGCTCGCAGCGATAGGCCGCGTCTCTTGCGTCCCCCGGGCGGTTCGACAGGTTATGCTTATACACGCAGCGATAGGCCGCGTGTTGTTTGCGTGTATCGATCAGGCGAACTTTCCCTTTTTCAAATAGGGGGCAAGTGATTCAAAACGCATATCGATTTCTTCAATCATGTCCGGAGTCAATTTCATGTCCGAAAGCACTGGTTTTTTCGGAATGCTGTCCTTGGGTCCGTGTTGACGTGAAAGGGTATTCTTGAAAATGCCCCGTTTTTGCCACACATAAAGATGATAACCGCGTAACTGATTGCCGGGTATCGTATCTTTCAGATTGAGCATGAGTAAGAGTTTGGCGAACGCGTCGTTTGCGGCGGCAAGTTTGCCTTCGTCGTAAGACTTCCAGATAAAGGCCAAAAGATCAGCGTACACAGCGCGTTCGGTCACGAGCCCTTCGGAACCGATTCGACACTGATGAAGCCAACCGAATCCGCCTGCCGCGCTAAAGATTCGCTTGATTGCCGGTCTGGCGGCGAGCAACTTTCGCATTCGCTCCATCGTATCCGCTGCTTCTTCTTTGACATAACCGAAATGCGGGAACTCCTTACCCAATTCAATCAGGAGGTCAACGGATGGGGCAGGGCCGCGATATTGCGTTCCGCCGGTCGTCTGAATAATCACGGGGCGATGAACGACTTTGGCCAAGGCGTACCAATATTTCCGCATGTCTTCCTGCGTTTTACCGGAGTCAGGAGGACGGGAAATAATCGCGTCAGGAGCGAGTTTTTCGGCATGTTTGGCATAGACAAGCATTTCTTCGGTTGTATTGCCCTGAACGCCGAGACACAACGCGGAGGTTCGTCCCTTCATGGCCTTGGCGAGCACATCCATTCCTTTGAGTTTTTCATCCATGGTGAGCAGATCGACACTGTCGCCCGACTGTGGCCAGATCATACCAGGTGAGCCGCACCAATCGACGAATTGGGCTTGTCGGCCCAGCACGTCAAAATCGACTTCGCCTGACTGGGTATAAGGAGTCGATAAAATCGGGAACGGTCCGCGAACGCGTGGATCACCCAATACTTTTTTGGTCGGTGCCGCGGCGGCACACGGGGTAATATCGGGAGAAGTCCCCAGTCCGCAAGCGGCAACGGCAGCGGTGCCCATCATTCCCAATACGCGTCGTCTGCCCAAATCGGTCGTTTTCTTCATGTTCGAGTTTTCCTTCCTGTTCTAAAAGAAATTCGTTGTAAAAAGTTTTTGACTTATCTTACAAATTATAAAGCAAAAGAACCCGAAAAACAAGTCTGACGCGGAAAAAAAACAAGTCTGACGCGGAAAAAAACATGATCTTCACGCGGCATAATCATTGCGGATGCCCATACCGCCGCGCGCCGCGTCCGCGGAGAATCGGTGATTTCCTCCAAAAAATCATCGGATTGCTTTGGTATGGCGTTTATTTATTTCCCGTTTCGGTCAATTTGGGCTCTGTGGGCAAGTTGCAACTCCCCAACTGCTGATAGACAGACAGATCAATATTGGCCGAAGTATAGCGAACGGAACAGTCGCCCATAAGAAGATTCGCTCCATACGGATGATATGAACTGAAGCCGCCGACGAGATATTCAAGCGGCTTCGGTTTGGCCCACTGGTCGGCATGGAAGACGGGCAAGTCGCCGGGCCTGGTGTTTTTGGAAGGCAATGGCTTTGCGTCGATCAGATCATTCAGCCGATTGTCCGGAGCAAACGGTCCGGTAATAACATTGATCGCTGAAGCTGTATTGCGGAGTGTCGCGCCGGAACCGGACATCCAACCCAAAACGAACGGATGACATTGCGGACCTTGTTCAGGCGGCCACTGGATTGTGAACTTGTTCCAGGTGTCTGTTGTATGACACGTGTCCGGTTGGGAAGGGGCATCGGGAACGGAGCCTGTCTTGTAGAAGAGAATCGTTTCTCCAATAAAGAGTGTATTGGTCGTCCCGCGGGGAATCTCGCCGGAATGAATTTTCCCGTTGAGCACAAATGCGCCGTTGTTGTCTGAATCAACAGGCGTTTCGATGTTGCCGTGACATGCCGCGTAATTGACATTGACCGGTGTATGTTGCAGGTAACGTCCGGAATCGTTGGGGCAAAAAAGGATCGTGGAATTCAAAAGCGCTGAACCGAGCCAACAAGATTGATTGGCTTCCGAATAAATACTGTGAGTAAAATCAATTGTATTATACAGCCCGGACAGTTGAAGTTGCGGGAGTATGCGAGGCAACCAGCCCATGGCGTCGCCGATGGGAACATTGCGAATAGGCCCTTTGTCCGCGGTACATCCGACCGGCAGAAATCCATGAGTCTCTTCATAGTCCCGGACGGCCATACCGAGATTGGCGATATTCCGCGTACACTGAAGGCGTCGGGCGTTTTCCCGAGAACTCAAAAGGCAGGGCAGGGCCATGGCGACCAGCATTGAGATAATAATGATCGTCATCAGCAGTTCGATTACGGTAAAAGCCCGAACATGGTTCGCGTGAGTCGTTTGTGTGGAGGGGTTAGTTGTCATGATGATTTATCCTGCGAGGAATTTTTTGAATCTGGAGCGAAGCGGCTGCCGGTTGGGAGAGCGGGTCAACACGAAGCACGTAACGCGTCGAAGGATTCGGGCCCGGCTCGTTGAACGAGGCCATCAGCACTTGCTTCTGGCCGTCGAACCGTTTCAAAAAGTCGTCGCGACTCATTGCTTCGCGCAGCAATTCGGACTGAATATCGCAGACTCGCTTGTCGTATTGCTTGTGCTCCCGGGCGAAGTGTTTGAGCGAGAATGCCGAAAGCGTCGCCAGAAGCATGACGACGACCAGGGCAATGATTATGACGGCTCCACGTCGTCTTTTTCTGTCATGTTTCATTTGTATATCTCCGGTACTTGAACAAGGGCATAGTTCCAGTTTGACGTGTAGCGCGGATCGAACTGATCGGCCAGCGGCTTGGCCAAGGAGCCTGTGAACGGGTTCAACTCGTTGTGCGGCACAGGAGGCGAGTTTGGCGGCAAGACCCAGAGGCTGAGGGCCGCAAGGTTGTGCCCGCGAAGTTCCTTCGTATAAAGTTCAATTTGTGTCCGCGCGGAAAGCGGGTAAGACTCCTGAACTTTGGGCTTGTCTTTCTCGTTTAAAACTCTCTGTATTCGCAGGACTGATTCAGACGTCCGGGCCTGGTATACGCACGTCCCGCCTGGCGTCGTCCATCGCAGAACGACAGACGCGGTTTTGTCCCGTTGGTTAACAGGAACGAATTCCGGCATGCCGAATTGTTTGACATCGCGGCGAAATTGCGTTAAAAGGCGTTGCTGCCCGGCGTGACACTCTTCAACTTTCCGTTCCTTGGCAAACGAATCAAGTACAAGGCAAATCAGAACGGAGCCTAACGACGTCGCAAAGGAAACCGCCGTAATGGTGCAGACCATCTCGATGAGTGTGAACCCGCGTCGCTGGCCGTAACTCCCAAGCGAATTGCGATGACGCAACGGCTCCTTGTCAAACTGTTCCATACCCGGCATATCTGTTCCCCGCATAGTCGTCTGTCTTTCTTTTGTCTTTCTTTGTTCTTGTTGTTCGAAGTTCTTGTTATGCGAAAAGTTGGACTCTATTGCTCTTGTTTGGAATCAGGCAATATTTTGGTCAGTGTAACCGACTTTCTCGGTTTGTTCTGTCCGTCATACCAGGAGAGTGTTGCGCGAAGCGCGCTTATCGAGACTTCCGGCTTGAGTACGTTTTTCGCGTTTGGGACGGCGTCTTTTTTGGCAGTGTCTTTATTCACGGTGTCTTTATTCGCGGTGTGTTCGTTCACAGCGTGTTCGTTCGCGGTGTCTTTGTTCGGTGCTTTTGGCGGTTCTTTCATCGGCGTCATATTTGAAGTTTTTGAGTCATCTACAAGTTGTTTTTCCTCCGGTCGGAAGACAATTTGAATCACCTCAAATTTTAGTTGTCCATCGGGAAACGAATGAGCAACCAGCGCATCGACTTCTTTTCGAGGAAAAGTACAGGCAATGAACTCCTTTTGAGGCACATCGCCAAGCAGTTCCAAAACATTCTGAAGTTGCGTTCGGGCCTGTTCAACCGTATTGAGTCGCAAACGTTCACCGATGGTCATACTCCGCAATTGGGCAAAGGCGACGAAGCAGCAGGACAGAATGAAAATCCCGATGGTCGTTTCGAGCAAGGAGAACGCGGCGCCCCGGGTCCGGCGTCGGGAATGTTCACAACGCCCCTGACGCGGCGCACAACCCGCACAAGTGCTGAGACCAGTATTTGGGATAAATAATGATGTTTTTGTCATGATTAACACAAGTGGTAAATGATGTTGCAAATTGGTACGAACAAGGAGAGTGCGTAAACGGCGATCATTACTCCAAATAAAAGGATACAAATCACGAAGGCAAGCTTGCTTCCAAGATCGTCGAGGCGATTCTGTCTTGATTCTTTTGCTTGGGCAAGTTGGGCAAGAACAACGGCTGTATTGCCCGTTCGTTCGGCGGTATTGAGCAGTTTCGCTTCAGGCAAAGTTACGATTCGAGCTTTTGCCAGCGCGTCGGTCCACCGGGTACCGGAGTCAATCGCGGCGTTAAGTTTTTGGAACTTTCGTCGCAGAAAGCAACTGCCCAGCGTTTTCAAATAAATCGATGTTGCATTGGAAAATGAAACATTGCGGGCAACGGCGGCACTCAAATAGCGTAGCCACGCGGCGCAGTCGCTGTCCCAAAAGAAACGGCGCAAGAAGATCGGGCGGCACGAAAAATATCCCAATTTGAGTAACAGGACACCAAGTGCGGCAATGGTGAAAAGAAAGGCGAAAGCAAATTTCCAGTGGCCTGTATCCTGCGAAAACATAAAAAACAGGGCGCTAATAAGGGGCATGTCTGTATCGTAATCGGCAACTATCTCGTAAAAATATGGTCCAATCCTGATACAGGCGAATAAGAACAGCCAAAGTAATACGAGAATATAGGTCAGGCGAGCCATGGAATAAGTGTAAATGAAGGATCGTTCGTTTTCAAACGTAAACGCTTCAGTCATGAGACGAACGGCATCGTCCGGCGAGGCTTGAAGTTGGATAAGGCGAACGGTTTCAGCGGGGAGGAGCTTGTGAAATCGATTGGCGGCATCGATGAGCGAGGTTCCTGATTCCAGCGCGGCGGCAAATCGTTGCACTTCTCCACGGTAGAGCGGAGAAAAGCACGTTGCCGCGTAAGTTCTTATCGCAAGGGGTAAGGGCAAGTTCGATTCCAGACAGTTGCGAATCAGGATACCGAGCGATTGCCGTCGCGAAACGCGGCTCAAAGCGATAAGGTAAAAGATGAACGGCCAGAACACCAAAAGCATGACAGGTAAAACAATCACGGCAAACAATATTATAACGAAGAAAAAACCTGCAATATATTTGGCATGTTCGAATTGTCCCAATGCGGCATACACGCCCATGGTCGCCGCCATGGCCGCAGTGGCCAAAACGCAACATAGCAGCACGGACAAAAACCAGGAGCTGATTTTATCGTGTCGTTGTTGCTTCGCGGCATTGCGAAATTCTTCTTGCCGATTTGGCGGGAACGGAACAGTTGGAGTACTCATCGTATTGCCCTGTTACTTTGATAGTGCTGCAATCAATTTGAAAAAGGGTGTCATAACGACACCAAAAAAGGAAACGGCCAATACCGCGCAAAGCAAATATACAAAAGCGGTCACAAACGACTGCAAAAAAATAATGCTTCGCCGTATCTGAAGATCGAGCCAATCGGCTCCGTGTTCCAGAACATCGGCCTGTTTCTCACCGCTTTGACATGAAAGCAAAAGGGGAGCGAGCCAGATCGGAAAAAGCCAATGGTATCGCAAGGTCAAATCAACCGGCGACATTCCCCGATTGGCGTCGTTGGCGGCATTTTGCAGATCGTTTTGAAACGCTTTATTGTCGCCGCAGGTTTTGCACGCCAACAGAGCTTCAGCCAGCGGGACCCCGCGACGCAAAAGAATCGCCATTGTTCGCAAAAAAGCGTTCTGATACAAAAGCAATCGAAAAGAACCGATGAGCGGCAGTCTGTAAACGAATCGGGGAGCACAAGTTTTATTTACGATACAGGCGAAAAGAAAAAAAACAAACAGACAAAGAAACAGGGAACCATTGGTACACACGTGTGAAGAATTGATAATGAGGAGCCACCCGGACGACATGGTTATGTCGAAATCGGAAGCAATTTGGCAAAGGACCGGGTAGAGCAGCAATTCCGCAAGTACAATCATGATGTACATGAGAAAACACAGACAGATCGGATAGGCCAGTGAGGCTCCAAGTTCGAGCAATATCCGGTTGCGTCGATTGGCAAGTTCACTCTGAATTGCGAACAGTTCGGAAAACTGATCCCCTGCAAGCGACCGGAGCAGTGTCTGACGTATCGATTTGAGAAAACCTGCCTGTTTGATTGCGTCGGCGGGAATCATTCCTGACTCCAGACTTCTTGCCAAACGGACAAACGGCCGGTCGGCAAGCGTATTGTCTGCCGCGACCAATGCAATTGCCTCGGTCATGGGCATGCCCGACTTGACCGACTCGGCAATGAGCAGAAGTTTTTCATACTGCTCGCACCGAACTTTACTCCCAAATAATCCCAACATGGAATATTCCTTATTGTGTATTGCTTGTGGTCGAACGCGTTTTCGCCTCTACCATACCTTCTTATTGCCGATTTATTGCCGATTACTTGTTTTCCCTGATTTACTCCCTGTTTTCGCTTGCGGACCATTGCTTGCGGAAAACGGGGCATTCAGGCCGCGGGACGCGAAAGCCCATCCCTGAAAAATTTCCTGAAAATCTGTTCAACTGAAAAGCGTCGATAAATGATGAAACAACTGAATGTACGGCCACTCAACGACAAAAACATAACAAAAGCCCAAAACAACGGCGACAAAGAACATGATGATTGCCGGAAGACAGACTTTGCATTTCATCATGGCGACTTCGGCCTGCTGACGTGTTCCCAAGGCAATCTGTTCCAGTCCGTCTGTCAGGCAAGTACCTTGCATCTGCCGTACCCAACGAATGATTCGGTCATACTGATGAGCGTCTGCTCCACAGCTTGTTCTCGCGTATTCGATAGCTTCGTCGAGCGGAACGGAGTGCTTTAACAGCATGGCCAAATTCTCCAGGAAAATTGCCTTGCACTGCAGCGTTGTTGCTTCGAAAAGCCAGGGAGTGCCCGGCAGCGATTTTCCCGTCAGCGCACTGCAATTTTTCAGCCGATGTACCCAAAGAATATAAAATAGCCAAACGACCATGAGCGGAAGCACAACCAAACCAAGAAGAAGGCAGGGCTGATTCCGAATCCACTCCATGACCTGTACCGGAACGCTTGACATTTCGACACTGGTCGCAAACGCCGTATAGGTCGGCGATATGAACTGAATGATCACGCCGAGCGAAATCCAAAGAATGGTCAGGACGATCAGCGGATAGAGTGTCGCCTGAATAATAAATTGGCGAACGGTCATGAGTTCACGTGCCCGGGCGGCCAGAGAATCAAGCAGACCGGACAAATTGCCCGACTTCACGCCGGCAGCGACGATTGCGGTACAAAGCGGAGGAAAGGTTGTGTCCCGCTTGAGTACTTCAAGCAGAGGCGTTCCTTTCTGAAGCTCATCGGCAAGCAACAAAAGCCTGTCGCCCGGTCTCATGGACGCTTTCGCACTCTGCCGGGAGTGTTCCAAGGGAAGCCCCGCCTTGGCAAGTGCCGACCATTCGTCGCAAAGAGCAACCAGTTCATCCAATCGCATTTCAGAAGACAAGGTGATACTCCTTATATATTAAGAGTGTCAAAAGCTTGGATTTTACGAATCGAAGTTGGGGACCGAAAACACCAAGTGTGTCTCCAAAACGCCCCATTGAAAGAGTATAATGGAAACGGTATAATATTGCAAGCGATTTTAAAATAAACAGACGTTTTTTTTCAAAAAAACGCACGACAAACGAATTGAAACAGGCACGAGTATCTTATGAAAAAGCAACAGTTTCCCAACTGGGTCGAAGCGGCTCAAAAGAACAAGGATGATTTTGCCGTTTGTCTGATTCAGTCGATTGTGGTCGATGCTTCGTCGGAAGGAGTGAGTGACCTTCATTTTCAGCCTGGACGGGACGGTATGGAAATTTGGTATCGCCGCGATGGAGTTTTGCACGAGTTGGGGGTTGTCACCGGAGAACAGATTGAACGGATGGTTGCCCGGCTGAAAGTCCTGGCCAATCTTTTGACTTATCGAACGAATATTCCCCAGGAAGGCCGTGTTCGGGCAGGTCGCGTTCCAGGCGTCACACAGGAAATGCGAATCAGTACGATTCCCACGCTTTACGGGGAACGGGTCGTTGTTCGTTTTTTTGCCGAGGAGACGCGATACGAATTTCCGGAGCAGCTTGGGTTTTCGCCGGAGCTTCAGCGTGAACTGCTTGCGACGTCGCAGAGTCGGGGCGGCGCGATTATTATTTGCGGTCCGGCCGGAAGCGGCAAGACGACGACCGCATACGCTCTGCTTCGGCATTTGGCTTTTTACGGAGGTCGCGGAACGGACTTGAACGAGCCGGACAAAAGTTTGCGTTCGATAATCACACTTGAAGACCCGGTCGAGCACCCGATTGCGCACGTTGCCCAGGTTGAAGTGTCGCAGCAGAGTACCGTTTCGCTTTCGGACATGATCAAGTTCACCATGCGTCAGGACCCGGAAGTGCTCTTTGTCGGCGAATTGAGAGACAAAGCAAGTGCGACCGCGGCGTTTCAGGCGGCTTTGACCGGACATCTGCTTGTGACAACGTTTCACGCCGGTGGTGTTGCCCAAGCGGCGGGACGTCTGAGCGAAATGGGAATGGAACCGTTTGTTCTGCGGAGCAGTATCAATATGATCGTATCGCAAAGACTGGTACGCAAGTTGTGCGACTGTGCCCGGTGCGTTCACGAGCCGTTTGACCTCACGCTTAACGGTCAGACATGCCGGATAAACGATTACCGTCAGCCGGTTGGTTGCGATAAATGTTCGCATACCGGG
>JAQVID010000620.1 GCA_028695865.1 Thermoguttaceae bacterium
AGGGCCGGAATCTGCTTGATTACATGACCCAAACGCTCATCCATTATCTCCATGGTACCGCTGCCCCGTCGCCAATTTATTCCTGATTATCCCAATTTTCATATTCTGACCGTGAACGGTTACAAAATAACGTAAACGGAAAAATGTCATTGAGAAAAAAACATTTGCACAATTTTACGAACGTATCGTAAGTTTCATAATATTGATTGTTCAGGACTTTCTTTTTGAAGAAATTCAAAAGTCGCTCGGTAAGATTCAATTTGGGGGAGTATGCGAGAAGAAAAATTAATTCAAATTTACTCCCCGTCAAGTATTCTGAAACAAGTTTACTCCCGTAACATCGGGCGTTGTCGGCGATAACATATATCTTCCGAGAAGATATGTA
Organism: Thermoguttaceae bacterium; assembly: GCA_028695865.1. Taxonomy (GTDB): domain Bacteria; phylum Planctomycetota; class Planctomycetia; order Pirellulales; family Thermoguttaceae; genus JAUNBG01. Next base: position 386 of record JAQVID010000620.1, read on the forward strand.
GATCAATTCCATTTTTTCGAATAGAGTTATCGTCGATTGGGCATTCACTGATTGGGGTAAATCGACGCCCCAACTCATCGTTTTTATGTCGAATGCCCCATTGATATTGAGACGCCCTGCGGTGAACTTTAATTCCTTGTCTTTTCCTATACGTATCCAACCTCCTGCTGCAATCGAATTGAACATCGGATGCAAAACAGATTCTGTTTGTTCATATATCGAATTCGGAACAAGACACATACGCAAAACGGCAAGAAGCCCCTATCTTGGCAGCGGGGTTTCCCCCGTGCTCGATACGGTTGCCAAGTTTTTTGTTACAGGGACGAAATAATATCCATCAGTTCGGAATCTGAACGACCAAGATTTTCTCCTGCTTCCTTATATTTCGCCATGGCTTCCAGAGACTCTTTTTCGCCTTTTTCCTTTTCTTGAACGGCATTATCCGCAAAGTCCAGAACGGATTGAATGCGACCTCGCATGCTTTGATTTAAAGACTCGTAAATTTTTTGGACGCCTTCCTTGATTTTTTCCTCGAACTGATTGACAATATCCGGTGAATTGTTACGTAATTCCTCTTTGTAAATCCGAATGACTTCCTCTTTAATCTTCATCGCCTGTAGTTTCTGTTGCTGTTTGTAACTAAAAATACCGCCTCCAAGCATACCTGCCAGAAAAAACAGGGGATTGGCGATTCCCAATAACGTGCTTGCTAAAGTCCAGCCCGCCAAACCGGAAACAAACGAGATTGCGGCTCCCTTTACGCCTAAAGTAGCTCCGACTGCAGCACCAAGCGGGCCAAGCGGGCCGCCAAGAAGGAATCCCCCTGCTCCGGTTAGCAATCTTTCCAATCCCGAAACGCCGGATTCCGATTGAATACTGCTTGGGTCGATATTGTGTCCGGATATGTTGACTTGAATTTGATTGATATCCTCTATAATATCACTTATATCATTATCAATATCTTCCAAGATTTCCTGCATACGTCCTAAAACGAAAGGCTTATATTCATCACGTATCCATTGAGCATACATATCCTCGGTCACTGCCCCCAGTTTATCCTTGAGTTCTTCGATAATTTCGTCTTTACTCGACGATGAGAGTTCGTAAGAGAAGATTTGATTTTGGATTTTATTTGGAAGATCGCTCTGGAAGAAAAAGCCAACCCTTCTTCCGGCCTCGTGAACAAGGGCATCGCCTTTTTTATCGAAACGAACCATGAAATTTTCCACTTTCTCAGTGGCCTTTTGAGCGGATTGATGAGCTTTATCCGCCCGACTGCGAAGGTCCTCCAGACTTTGCTGTTGTGCTTCCATGGTCTGGTCGATGATCTTTTTTAAAGCAATAATTTCCTGATGCAATCTTCTGGCGGGAGTCTTGATTTTTATTCGTCCTTTATTTTCAAAAAGATATTTCGCGAGAAAATCTTCCAGCTTCTGTATACCGGAAAATTCGATCAACTTTTGGGCGTCGGCAAGATCTTTTGCGGGATTGTTCTTAAAGCGGCGACCGTTCATTGCGTTTTTGGCAGAAATAAAAAAGACACCATCCTCTTTCCCCAATTCCGTTTCATTCCCCAAGACCTCTCTACCATGCTGTATGATATCTTTCCGAGCGCATTTGTTTTTAGGAATATCGGAACGGGTACACATGTAGGTTTTACAACATTCTTCACAATCGCAATCCTCATATTTTTCAAGTTCATCGAAGCGATTGCAAATATAAATAATATTATCCAACCCCATCACTTTAAGAGTATTATTCACATATTTCAGTTCTGTTTCGCCTGCAAGTGCAGCACAAGTCTGAACAAAGAGAATGACATCTGCATTGGATAAATACTCATTGGTAACTCGAGACCGTGATTCGTTTTCATCCAGTCCGGGAGAGTCTATGATTTCAATCTGATTTTTACACAAATCCAGCGGCCAGAAAATTTCTGCGTGATCAAAGGGGCTTTCTTTTATCGAGTCGGATTGATCTCTCGAAGGATCCGTAATTACCACATAGTGTTCAAGTTGATCCGGGTCAATTTCGATGGGCGGAACAACCTTGCCACGATATTGAGATATGTGCCGACTTGCCTCTTGCGTTAGTCCAGTCGGTAACTTTTCAGGCATTGGATTTTTAAAATGAACAAAGACTTTTTTCTGATCACCCTATTTGACTTCATTAATTACTGCCGTGCATGGCGTCGCGGCTTGGGGAAGTACCTTATCTCCCAATAGAGCATTAATAAAAGTACTCTTTCCGCGTTTGAATGATCCCACTACCATGACACGAAAATGCTCATCCGCAATTTGACTCTTAAATTGCTCAAGGGTTTTTGTTTTTTCTTTTTGTCCTGTTAGTTGACATACAGAAATGATCTGATCGCAAATTTTTACAATCTGCTCCCGATTCTGTACAAATGGTAACCGTTCACGGTCAGAATATGAAAATTGGGATAATCAGGAATAAATTGGCGACGGGGCAGCGGTACCATGGAGATAATGGATGAGCGTTTGGGTCATGTAATCAAGCAGATTCCGGCCCT
>JAQVID010000621.1 GCA_028695865.1 Thermoguttaceae bacterium
ACGTTGCGATTTCCTCTTTTGTCCGATCTGACCAAGAAGATTTCTGAAGCCTATGGCGTTTTATTGCCGGAAGCGGGAGTGGCCCTTCGCGGCTTGTTCCTCATTGACAAAAACGGTATCGTTCAGCATGAACTCGTCAATAATCTGCCGCTGGGACGCAGTGTTCCGGAGGCACTCCGCATGGTTCGGGCACTTCAGTTTGTCGAAAAACACGGGGAAGTATGCCCCGCGAATTGGGATGAAGGAGCCCCCGGCATGAAAGACAACGTTCGCGACGCGAAGTCGTATTTTGAAGAGACTTATGCTACCGCTGGCGTGTAGCGGTGAACAAGACTTTGCGTGACAAAAAAATGCTGACCCGGCAGAAACTGATCTTTAGAGTGCGGCGGCCCAGTCGGCGATTTTGTGTGCGTTAAATAAGGGTAACGCGGGAGCTTGCTCCCGGTTCGACCTTTCGACTTCGAAAAGAGCCCCCCGGTTTTTACAATCAAAAACTTGGGCTTTTGCATTCCGCGTATTGCAGCGAGCAGGGGCTTGCGCTGTCAGCCGTACCCCTGCAACGTGATCACCGAAATCGTATGGTGATTGTCTAAAAATTCCAACCCCGTAGGGGGTTCCGTATGGTAGGCTCTCGGTTCGGCCGTTAGCCGTACCCCTGTTATGCGATCGCCAAAAAAACAACCCCGTAATTCCGGTCTCGCACGACCGGAATTACGGAATACTGGGTCTCCTTCGAACCGCTCTGGCCCTAATTGCGCTCGTTTCACTCGCTCCATATACGGGCTTGATGAATTTTCATCATACCCTAAATTGAGGTCCATTACGACCAACAATACCCGTATAGGAATGTGTCACGCAAATTTGACACCAAGGCCGATTCACCGAAATCGTATGGTGATTGTCTAAAAATCTCAACCCCGGAGGGGTTTCCGTGTGGTACCGGCCGGGCAAAATCGGTGTGACGTACACGTCCTGAATGCGATTCCATGGAGTGTATCCATACATTATTTGAATTCGAGCCCATCGACATATTCGCCCACCGTGAACGGAAGGTCTTGTGCCTTCATGATTTTTTTGGAGCCTACCGTGAAATTGTCGAATACAACGTTCTTGATGAAAGACGTTTCGTTCAGACCGCCCAAGACGGATTTCATTTTACCAGCTTCCGCAACTTGCAGATTTTTGATCGTGAGATTCGTGATGGAGCCAAACGATGGAAGTTCAACTGTCGTCGCTTTCTGATAGTTATAAATCCATTTGCGAACGACCATGTTGAAAATTCGCGACCCGCAAATATCGCCAAGGGACTCAATTCGGTTGTCGATAAATTGCAGATTGGTCATCTGGCCACCGTTGCGAATCTCAATGGTACAGCCAATGGCGGTATGAACAATATCGTTATTCTTAAAACAGATATTTTTCATATCGCGGTAGGTTTCAGTACCGATCTTCATGGCATTGGCCCTTGTCCAAAAAACATTGTTCGTAATCCGGAAATCGACGGCGTTTACAAACGGTAGTCGTTTCGCGTTTTTCGGCGTTTTGTGATACAGGGTTTTTATGACCACACAGTCGTCCGACGAATAGACAAAGGAGTTATTCACGGTCACGTTTGCACAGTTGTCCGGGTCAATTCCGTCTGTATTATTAACGTTTATATTATTGATCACTTTGACATTGTCCAGAATAATATGTTTGGAATTGGTAAGATGGGTATTCCAATTGGGCGGGTCTTTCAAAATACAGTCGCGAATCTCCAGGTTTTCGCTGTCCATGCTGTAGACGACGCAGAATTTCCAACGGTATTGAAACTTGATTCGATTCAGTTGCGTGGAATTGCAATCAATCGTGCCAAGACCGCATACCCTAACGTTTTTCACTTGGTCGAAATCAAAAAAACCGCATGCTCTGCCGGTTTCCGCTCTCCATTTCTCAATGAAAGGCGTAAGCAGTTTTTCGTCGTCGGTCAGTTTCAGTACGGTTTCCTGTTCCAAATACACCGTGGTATCGCTTCGCATGTGCAGCGGTAAAACGCGATACGTTCCTTTGGGAATCCACGCGATTCCTTTGACTTTCGACGCCTCATCGATCGCCTTTTGAATTCCGGCCGTTGAGTCGGACTTTCCCGTCGAGTCGATTCCGAAATCACCCGCATTGACGATTACGCGATTTTCCCGTGGGGCAAGCCCGGCTCCTTCAGGATTGGCGAAAACGAAAAAGCGATATTGACCATTGCAGGTCAGAATGAGTTTTTCCGGACGATCAAGTCGAAGATGAAACGCGCCGTCTTTTATTCTCCCGACCAAATTTCGCGACTTGGGCGAGACCTGAACATCGGTGATCGCGACATTTGCGCTAAGAACAAGCTCGAACGTTTTGTCCGGCGACAAATTGGCGTACGATACTTCGTGAAACTTGACCACGTTGGCTTGCTTGCCATTGACGGCCAATTTGAAATCAGGTGAGTAATTGGCCGGTACATCGACAAAAAACAGCCACTTTTTGTTTTTTTTCTGTTGAGTATGGATCGACTCAATAAGCCAGGCATCCAGATTCTCTGGAACCTGTGCCTGGACCATTCCGACCAATCCCGACAATACGAACAAACAACTCAAGAGTCCTGCTTGAAATTTCATCATGAACCTTTTGTAAAATGTTGCTTTAGTACGATGTACTTTTATGTCTGTAAATACGCTGACGCGAGATGAAACCATATCGCGCAGCATACCGGTTTGACTTGATTTTCGTGTTACGCGGTCTTAATCCCCACCGCTTTCCGAAAGCAATTGGGGAATGAATCGGCTAAAATTGAAGTATCAATCGTACGACATTATACCGCGATATTCCCTGATGATCAAGCGGGCAGACACATGCGAGCCTTCACGCTTCACGCCTGCTTGCATCATCAGGCAT